>JAADGX010000032.1:822-8219 GCA_013152135.1 Chlorobiota bacterium | reverse complement strand
CTCATTCCGTTGAATGATATCGTTGATCAGAAATTCAAGTTCTTCGAGACGGATTGGCCGATCCAATCCAATATCACGGACGGAGCTTATGAGTTGCGTGTGAAGATTCAATGTAATTCCGCGCTCGGTGGCGGTATTACGTATTCAAACATCGCCACGGGGATCATCAACCGCACCGCGCTCCAGGTGTTCGGCGTGCCGGAGCCGCAGGACGGTATATTGAACTTCGGCGATGAAATTTCCGTCATGTTTACCGACGAGGTCGACTGCGGGCAGATAGCCACAGCGGATATTTCGTTGATGTTCGCAGATGACAGCACGTTCATTCCACGCGACAGCATACTGGTGGATTGCATGGGAAACAAGATCATTCTCAAGCCCATGGTTCCCCTGCGGAAGATGCAAGGTCGCTATCTCGTCGCGAGGGTTGACAGGTTGTTCAATTCCAACGGGAACCCGCTCCTGGCTCCCGTGGAGTGGACGTTCAAGGTCAATCAGAACCGGCTGGTATGGGAGACGTCCAATACCATCGCTACCACGTACCAGGGGTCGAAAATCAACGTTACCGGGAAACTGAAGAACGTGGGAGGAAGCATGGAGTCGTTCACGCTCAGACCCACCCGAAGCTGGCTGAGCCCGTTGACGACTTCCGGGACGGTGCCCCCTTCGGGCGATCAGACGATCACGTTCCTGGTAAGCGACAAGCTCAATCCGGGTGAGTATACCGACACGGTCTATGCACGTACCGCTGACGGCGATGAGCCGTTCTACGTCACCGTGCGCGTTCTCTATACGCCTCCGGACTGGACGGTGGATAACAGTAAGTACCGGTACACGATGAATTTCACGACCCAGTTTGTTATTGACAGCGCGTATTCGAGCGACGCCGCGGATATCGTGGCGGCGTTCGTCGGCAACGAATGCCGCGGTGTCGCCAACATCCAGTACATTCCGTCATTGGATGTGTATCGCGCGTTTCTGACCGTGTACAGCGAAGACCGCGGTTCGGAAACCGTCAGGTTCAGGGTGTGGGACGCGTCGACCGGGAAAGTTTATAGCATGAAAGAGACGTACGCTTTTACAAGGAACGCTTCCTTTGGTACGCTTTCATTACCGGTTATTCTCCATCCCGATGGAGTTGAACAGTCTATTCCACTGGATCGCTCGTGGACGTGGTTCTCCATCAACAAGCAGGCCGCGGACATGTCTCCGAACGCGGTTCTGGCCAACACGGACGCGGTGAAAAACAACCTGTTGAAAAGCCAGACCAAGTACTGTCAGTACAGCCCGGGCTCCGGGTGGGTCGGTTCGCTCGACACGATGAAAATCGGGGAGGCGTACAAGATCAAGCTGGCCGGCCCCAGCGAGGTGTCGTATATCGGCAGCCAGGTCCCGGTCACGACCCCGATCACTTATTCGGCGGGCTGGAACTGGATCGGCTACCTGCCGAACAGCATACTGGACATCAATACCGCCCTCGGTTCCATGATTCCGTCCGCCAACGACTGGATAAAGAGCCGGGACGCCTTCGCGCAGTACAGCGCGAGCGGAGGCTGGCAGGGGAGCATGGGCACGATGGATCCCGGTTTCGGTTACATGTTGAATGTCGCCTCGGGTGGCACGTTGACGTACCCGGACGTCGGGAATCTCTGGCCGGGGCGGAGGAGCAACGTGATCAGCGCCACTTCGTTTGCCAAAGCAGCCGGTACCCCTGCATGGAGCGTCGATCCGTCCAGGTACGAGCACACGATGAACCTCACCGGGGTTCTCTTCGTGGACGGAGCGCTGGCAGGCGATTCCGCCAACATTATCGGGGCGTTCGTGGGCCAGGAATGCCGCGGCATCATAACCCCGATCCGCTTCCGGTCCGACGCGATGTACTTCATGACGCTGTACTCGAATGGCGGCAACGAGATCATCACGCTGAAGGTCTACGTCGCTTCGATGGACACGGTTATTGAGATCAGCGAGAAGATGCTCTTCGCTCCGGACGTCGTGCTGGGTTCTCCCGACATGCCGTTTGCGCTCCACGCGAACACCGTTCTGTCCGGAATCGGCGACGGCGTGCCGACGGCGTTTGCCCTGAAGCAGAATTTCCCGAACCCCTTCGGGATAACCTCTCTTTCCGCTACGGACATCACGAGTATCTGGTACTCCCTGCCGAATCCGGAGTTCGTCACGTTGAAGGTCTTCGATGTTCTCGGCAAGGAAGTAGCGGTTCTTGTGAACGCGTTCAAACCGGAAGGGACGTACCGTGTGCAATTCGACGCATCGGCTTTTTCGGGCGGCGTTTACACGTACCAGCTCAAAGCGGGAGCGCACCGGGCAACGAGGACCATGGTGTTTCTCAAGTAACCCGCAACTGGTTAGTAAGCGGAAAGCTTCCGAACGATTACATTCACAAAGCCGGATCAGCAATGGTCCGGCTTTTGTATTCACACGGTAAGTTTATTCGTTCCATGCGGAAAACCGTTTTCGAGTACTCTCCTGTATTGTCATATGTTGTGCCTGCATCATGGGACACGCGGAATAATATGACCGCCTGCGGAGGAGAAATCGTTATTGAATTGTTCTCCGGACTTCTTATTTTTACTCACAGATTTAACCATACGATTTCGCGTTTTTGACACCCTTCTGATCCAAAGGTGAAATTGATTAAGGCAATCGTATCATTTAACGTCAACGACAGGATTTAGCCTGGAGGAAAAACGATGCGCGGGACATGGAAAATCATCATCTGCTTCGTTTCACTTGGAATCCTGGCAATCTCCTTTTGCCGCGATCTGTATTCACAATCGGCAACGGGAATCCCCCAATCGCTGTTGATCGACTATAACTCGGGGGACGTGTATTGTTCCACCACGCTCGGGGGGATGCTGAAGAGCACGAATAACGGCGCCACGTGGATGCGCGTTCAATCCGGGCTGGATACAATGCGCGTACAATTCGCCCACGTCATCGTCCAGGATCCGTTTGACGAACGGCATCTCCTGGCCGGTTTCAGCGCGTCCGGCGGCTCGTCCATCCTTGTCGAGACAACGAACGCGGGCCTCGACTGGCGGCGGAGGGGATCGCCGGGGGACTGGTACTGGATCGATGACGTTACCTTTCCCGAAAGCGACCCGGGATATGCCTGGGTTGCGGGTTCCAACGGCGTCTGGAAGGTCGAGCTTCAGTCAAATCGGTGGACGGACCGCACGCCGCCTGGGGAAACGTCCTGTACCAATGTTCGGGTCGATGCGTCAAACCCTGATATCGTGTGGTGCGCCTGCGAGTTTACCTACGCGTCTTTTCTCCAGGGAAGAGTGTATCGAAGCGCCGATGGCGGGCAAGGATGGACGCGGGTCCTCGATTCGTTGCCCGTAACCGTGCGAAAAATCTTTCTCGATCCCCGGGACCAGGGTTCCGCTTTCGTCGTGGACAGGTTCGTTCGCGAAACCTCGGATACCGGCGCCACCTGGCCCGGGACGTATTACCCTGACGGCCTGACTGTCATTACGGGGGCCGACTTTGACAGGAAGAGCAGCACGTGGTTCATCGGGGATTTGAATGACAGTCTGTACACGTCCACTGACGGAGGAGAAAGCTGGAAGGCGTTGCCCCTTCCCGTCGGTGGATTTTACACGGACATCGTTATAAGTCCCCTCGATCCGTGCCGCGTGTACGTCGTCAGGAACGACGGGCTGTTTCAAACGTCCGATTGCGGTCGATCCTGGGTTGAGAATCCTTTCGACATTGTAACCTCCGTGGTCGGGAGGAAGCCGGCCGTGAAATTTGAAATTCGACGGCCGTATCCGAATCCCGTTAAAGCTGGTGAAACGATAACCATTGCGTTCGGAAACGTCCCACCCGCCGAAATGAAATACCCCGCGATGGTTGCTGTTCGCGATCCCTTAGGGAGGAAAGTCTGGGAGGGGACGAGCGGGAAATATCTCGGAGAGAATTCCACTCTGGCCATCCCGACAAGCGCTTTAGGGCCAGGCGTGTATTACTATTTTATTTCTATAGGCGGAAAATATGCGCAAGGGCGATTCGTCGTAGTCAAGTAATTCAGAGAATACCCTTTCTACGAGTTCTCCGGACTTCCTTCCATTCGGCATGCCTTTGTACAGGTAAGGGATTGACTTTCCCGTGACGATATACCGCGCTGAGACGACGGAAATCAAATCATCATGGTTACGAACCGGGGTGATGATAGCGTCGCGCCTGTTTTACTTTCAGAACTCTCCATAATCTCTTAGGTTTGTATGATACGGCGTGGAAGACGCCGCCACGTGCCATGACGATTATGTCATCACCAATCATGGAATGATGCAGTGAAGAAAATCATCGAATGTGTTCCCAATTTTTCCGAGGGGAACGACAAGGAAATCATCGACGCCATCGCGGACAGCATCAGGAAGACGGAAGGCTGCACGTTGCTGGACGTGGATCCCGGGAAATCCACCAACCGCACCGTGGTGACGTTCGTGGGAAGCCCGGAAGCGGTAGTGGAAGGAGCCTTCAACGCCGCCCGCACGGCGTACCGGCTCATCGACATGACGAAACAGCACGGCGAGCATCCCCGCCTGGGCGCGGTGGACGTCGTGCCGTTCGTCCCGGTCGCGGGAGTGACCATGGAAGAATGCGTCGAGTGCGCAAAGGCGTTCGGCAAGCGGGTGGGCGAGGAACTCGGTGTGCCGGTGTACCTCTACGAGGAAGCGTCCACCAACCCGCAGCGCAAGGCGTTGAAACAGATACGCGCGGGCGAGTACGAGGGCCTGGCGGAGAAGATCGTGAAGCCTGAGTGGAAACCGGACTTCGGGCCGCAGGAATTCGTGCCCCGTTCCGGCGCCACCGTGACGGGAGCGCGGTTCTTCCTCATTGCGTACAACGTGAACATTCTCGGCACGAAGGAGCAGGCGCACCGCATCGCCCTGGACATTCGCGAGCAGGGTCGCATGAAAACCCTGCCCGACGGTACGACTACCGGGGAGCCGGGGAAGTTGAAAAAGGTGAAGGCCATCGGCTGGTGGGTGGACGAATACGGCCTCGCGCAGGTTTCCATGAACCTGGATAATTACAAGGTCACGCCGCCGCACGTCGCGTTCGAGGAGATCAAGAAAGAAGCGGAGGATTTGAAGCTGGCCGTGGCCGGTTCCGAGCTGGTTGGACTGATTCCGCTCGAGGCCATGCTCATGGCGGCCGATTACTACATCGAAAAGGAAAATCTTTTCATCATCGATGAGCGGCAGAAAATCCGCCTGGTGGTGGAGCGGTTGGGTCTGAACTCCGTCTCTCAGTTCGTCCCGGAAAAGCGCATCATAGAGTACATGATCGCCGGGGAGTCCGAGGAACCGCTGGCAAGCATGTCGGTTCGGGAATTCGTGGAGATCCTGGGTGCACGCACGTCGGCACCCGGCGGGGGTTCTGCTTCCGCTCTCATCGCGTCGATGGGCGCGGCCCTGGGTGCCATGGTGGGCTGGATGACCTACGGCAAGCGCAAGTGGGAATCGCTGGATTCCACAATGCGTCGGCTCATTCCACCCCTGCACGACGCCATGAAAGCGCTGATTCCCATGGTGGACGCGGACACGGACGCCTTCAACGATTACATGAAGGCGATGGGAATGCCGAAGGACACGGAGGAGCAGAAAGCTGAGCGGCACAGGGCCATGCAGGAAGGATTGAAGAAAGCCATCGAGGTTCCGCTCAAGACCATGCGCATCGCGGACTCGTGCTGGGATGCCATGGTGGAGATGGCGAAGTACGGCAACATTGCGTCGAAGTCCGACCTCGAAGTCGGGGCGAAGTCGCTGGAGACCGGCATCTGGGGCGCGTACCGCAACGTCCTCATCAACCTGCCCACCATCGAGGACGAAGACTTCACGCGGGAAGTGGTCGCGGAGTCGGAAGCGCTGGTCAGGCGGGCGGAGGAGAAGTCCCGCGAAGTGTGCGCCGTGCTCGACGGGCGGGAGGCGTCGTAGGCGGGCACAGCGGACAGGTATTTACATAGACGGGCGGTGGAGAGTGAAACATCGCCCGTTTTCTTTTCTGAAAAAATTTCCTGCAAGGATGAAAAAAGTTGTTGTTCGTATGTATTGTCTTCACTAAGTTTCATAGTGGAAACAGTGGTGAACCTGATTTCACTCAGACCACAGTTACTTGACAGAACGACGAACGACACACAGTACCACCTACCTTCGGAACGATCTTCATCGCTTCACCGCCTCTTATTCACAACACATAGGGTTACAATGCTGACAATCACTGAAGAGTGCATTAACTGCAATGCATGCATCGATGAATGCCCAAACGATGCCATTTACAACGCCGGGGAGGAATACGTCATCGACGGGCAGACGTATCCTTCCATGTCCGACGAGTTCACGTTCATCGTGAACGACCTCTGCAAGTTGTGCGAAGGGTACTCGGACAATCCGTCATGCATTGAGGTCTGTCCGGTTGACGCCGTGGTCTCTTCGGAGATGGCCGCGGCTTGATTTACCGGACATAATCCACGAAGTACGGGAAGCCGGAGAATCTCACGTCTCCGGCTTTTCCTTTGAATCGAAAGAGATGGATCGTGCATCATACTTGTAACCGGGAGAATGGACCCGCGGGCACGGGATCGTCTCGGATAAAAGAACAGATGTTTATTGCAAAAACAGGAACGAGTTCATGGAGCATTTAACCAAGCAGGAGTTTCTCGAAAAAGTCTTCGACTACGAGAACAACCAGGAATGGAAATTCGAGGGCGACCTTCCGTGTATCATAGACTTTTACGCGGATTGGTGCGCGCCGTGCCGCATGGTGGAACCCATCCTGGAAGAACTTTCCGAGGAATACCAGGGGAAGGTCAATATCTACAAGGTGGACACCGAAGCGGAGCAGGAACTGGCGGCGGTGTTCGGTATCCGCAGCATTCCATCCGTCCTGTTTTGTCCCAAGGAAGGCAAACCCCAGATGGCGCAAGGCGCCTTGCCCAAGGATACGTTCAAGCAGGCGATCGAGGAGGTACTCCAGGTGCAGCAACCCGGTTTGTGATAAGTTACATTAGCTTTGTAGCCGATACAGAAAAGCGCAACCAATGGTCGCGCTTTTCTGTTTTTGATACGCCGTCCGGCACAAGGCGCGGATGCGCGAGGATCAATCCACCAAAATTTTTTCAACCCAAAACAGTTCGCAGGCGCCATCGCCGACGTCGTTGCGTGTCAGGGAGCTTTTCCACCGCCAATCGCCTTCCGCGGTAACCTTGACGAGGTAGCCCGATAACGTGACGATGCTTCCCCGGTATACATCGTCAAGCCTGCTCTCCACCTTTTCAGAGGCGGGAATAATGTGCATGTTGGCGCTGTTCGTTTCAATCATCGTTCGCGGGAGAACCCGGTTGCTCGTCTTCCAGCAGTAGCGGCGGC
>JAADGX010000032.1:0-811 GCA_013152135.1 Chlorobiota bacterium | reverse complement strand
TGATCTGGTCAATGACGCTCTGGTCGGACATCCGGCCCCAGCCCAGGGCCAGGTCCACGGGCGAGAGATCGCTTTCCCGCCCGAAGTGGTAGTTCTCCCTGCTCAGCACGAGAGCCTTGAGCTCGAACTTCGCCAGGGGCGTGATCATGTAATCGCCTTTCAGCCAGGGCGTGGGTTTGTCGATGTTTTCCTGCAGCGGAGGCTCGGGGCAGAGGACACCCGGCGGATGTGTGATGACTTTCTCGGGCCATACGGAAATAGTACCTACGACAATGGCGGAGATCAGAATCGTCCAGGCCAGCGATCTACCCATGAAAACGCCTCATGCAGCAGTGAACAGTGTAACGTTTCCGTGTCTGTAATGCGTAACACACGGAATTAACTTAGTTTGTGGTAAGAAACGTTTCAACAGGAAAAAGAAAAATACGTGCAATATTTGCAGCGCATCTCCGGGGCGTTTCTCCGTATAAAAACAGGTGATAAAACAATACGGACTTTTTTCTACATTTGCATATCAACTGTCACAGGAGGATTCTACCATGATTATGACAACCACACCAACCATCGAAGGCAAAAACATCCAGGAATACCTCGGCGTCGTAACCGGGGAGGCCATTCTCGGCGCGAACATCTTCAAGGATTTCTTCGCCAATATCGTGGACATCGTTGGGGGGCGCTCCGCCGCCTACGAGGATGAACTCCGCAAGGCGCGCGACATCGCACTCGATGAAATGGCCACCAAGGCGCGCGAAATGGGGGCCAACGCCGTCGTGGGCATCGACCTTGATTACGAAAACCTCGGCGCCAGCGG
>JAADGX010000072.1:7431-8245 GCA_013152135.1 Chlorobiota bacterium | reverse complement strand
AACGCCCTCGGCCTGTAAGTGCGAACGCTCGTTGATGAAAAGGTTTCCGAAGGAAAGCATGCCGCGACGTGGAACGGCAAGGACGATTCGGGAATCCCGGTTGAACCCGGTGTCTATTTCTACGTGCTGAGATCCGGCGATGGAACCCGCCTGGCGGGAAAACTTCTCTGGCTGCGATGAATGCGTGGTAGTTATTTCGACCGGCGTTCACCCTCGGCGACCACGTAGAGGTACTGCAGCTTTGACGTTCCGGTGTTGACCACGTCGTGCGTGGTGTTGGGAGGACAGTAAGCAAGGCGTTCCGGACCGATGGAAAGAATGGCGCCGTCTTTGATTCGCATTTCTCCGCGCCCGCGGAAAACGACAACCAGCTCTTCGAACGATTCCGTGCTGTGCTCCCCGGCGGATTCACCAGGAGCCAACGTTACAAGTCCCGAGCGCATCGTGAGGCTTTCCGGCGGACCGGACAGCGCCTCCTGGTAGACTCCGCTTGCGGTATCGATGACGATGATCTTCGCCGGTGGTGTGTCGTTCGTCACCTTTTCTTGTGTGCAGGAGCCGAGGGCGAGGAGAACAAGGACAACTCCAGGAAAGAACCACCTGGTGAAGGAATTGAAAAGAACATGTATTGACATGGATTCTCAACCTCCTGGAAAATGCTATTTAGCGAGGGCCATGTTTCCGGAGACCAACCGGCGACCATCGGATTTCAGCGTGTAGTAATAGATGCCGCTTTGCACGTCGTATCCCGTTTCATCCTTCCCGTCCCACGTGACGCGGACACGATTTTCCGGATAGTTTTCCCCCGTCAACC
>JAADGX010000072.1:0-7404 GCA_013152135.1 Chlorobiota bacterium | reverse complement strand
CCTGACTTCGATCCTTCCCGGATGTGAACCCCGGTAGATGATCGTTGTGGAACTGGAAAACGGGTTGGGGAAATTCCGCGCGAGGTGAACATCACCGGCGGCGGTTCCCTTTTCATCGACGGAAGTGATCCCTGAGAAATGCCGCGTGAATAAATCCATGAAGCCCGTACGGTAAACCTGGTCCATGCTCTGGTAATAGAACTGAACACCGTTGTTGAAATTCCAGATCGCGAAATGCCAACCTTCTTCTTCGGCGATGGTCATGATGTCGTCCAGGTACTGCTCGCTCCCGTTTTGGGGATGAGAAATACCCAGCTCGCCGATGATGACGGGAACATTCCCACCGGCGCTTCTTCTGAAATCTCTCACGGGCTTGTAAACCACGTCGCGCAGGAATGCCTTGTTGAACGTTGCGAAGTCTTGCAGCTCGTTGCTCCAGAATGATCCCGGGTACCCCAGTATGAAGGCGGAGTCCTGGTGACTGAAATCAGCGGGATTGTAACAGTGGACATTGTAGATAATCTTGTCGTCCGGCTGTTTTTTGACTAGTGAAAAGTACGACGGGTTCGACCAGTGCACGCCCTGCACCATTAACGGCAGATCTGGAGCAACCTTCCTGACCGAATCGATGCACCGTGTGTACAAGGCGTTCACGTCCATTCCCTGCGCTTTCATGGCGCTGTCGAGCTCTCTGACCGGAACACCGAACAGCACGTCACCGAAGGGGTTCGGTTCCTGGATGAGATCGAACCCGACGAACAGGGAATCGGGCAGGTATCGCTGCGCCATTTCTCTCAGCATTTGTGCGTAACGCCGTTGATGTTCAGGATTAGTCCAGATGGAGGAACCCTTGTCTTCCGCCACGTCGGTTCTCCCAGGCCCGGTGCGCACGCATATGACGTAAGGGATTCCCGTTCCACCTGCGTTGCGGGCATATGTAACCATCGTGTCGAGGACGTCCTGCCAGTACGTCGTGTCGCCTTCGTCGATGTCATAGATGTGCTTCCCGAAGGTAAACTCGTCCCGGAATCCCTGTGTCTGGATGATGGCCAGGTTTGCGCCCATGGTTTTCAACGAATCGAATTCCGCCTGGACCACTCCCTGGTCAAGGACGTTGTTCCACTCGCTTATATTGAAGCCCTTGAAAAAACCGGGCTGCTGCCATTTTTCGAACTTGGTCAGTGATTGTCCCCAGGATACGCTTCCCGTCGAGACAATAACCATGAGAAAAACGTATCGCAAGAGCTTATAGGAAATCATGTTAGTTCTCTGTCTCTTCATTGTAACTAATCTCCTTAAATACGACCAGCTTTCTATAGCGCTGAGGGAGGCAGCTTTATGAAATATCAGTCACAATAGAGACAGGATATGTTTTTCATATGCGTTGCTCCATTCTGAAAAATCCATAAAGCATGCTATAAATTTCATCTAGCGATCTACCACCATCTTCATGATTCGAGTTGATATTCCTGCATTTAAATGGTAGAAGTATATTCCCGGGGAAAGGTCTTTTGTTGAAAAAGCAAAGTCGTAATTTCCGCCCTTCAGGGGCCGGTCGATAATGGTCGATATTTTCCTACCGAAGACGTCATACACCGTAAGAGTAACACGATTTTCAAATGATGGCGGAAGAGAAAACCTGATCGTTGTGAATCCGTCAACGGAGGAAACAGGATTCGGATAACTCGTATACAATACGATTTCATCAGGCGCTTTGGCAACAGGTTTGACGCTTGTTAGTATCCCGTTGCCAGTGAGGGGAACCGTGACAACGGAATCGCGCGAGTCGTTGCTTCGAATTGTCAATGTCGCGGATTTACTTCCCAGCGTGTCCGGTGTAAACGTGAGAGTCAGGACTTCGCTTCCAGCCGGAGGAATGGATTTCCGCCCCGGATTTTCAACAGAGAACAGCCCGGCATCCGGACCTGAAATTAATTGAGAAGAGACGATAAGGGTAGCCCGACCCGTGTTTTTTATATGCAGTTCTCTCGATTTATTGCTGCCGATATAGGTATTTCCGAAATTGACGGAACTCTTGTCCAGTGTGATTTTGGGAACTGGTTCGCCGAGACCTTCGCCGGACAGCGGAATCTCTTTCTCCGGTGACAAGGGGTCATTCGATGAAAAAACCACTTCGGCTGTTTTTTGACCTTCAGATGTCGGAGCAAATTCAATGATGACAGTTGTTGAATCGTTCGGGTTGATCATTGACTTGCCCTTACTGGTAATGGAAAATTCATACGAATGCGTACCCTTGATTGCAACACTGTCGATGACCAGCGTGCCTTTTCCTTTGTTTATAACCTGGAGAACTCTGGTCCGGGAAGAATCCACACGTGTTTGACCAAAATCCAACGCAGATGGTGATACGGATATTACGGGCAGGTTGATCATTTCCAGCAGCGAGCGCTTCCAAACACCGTTCAAATAAACGCCTGCGAACAAATTTGATCCATGGACACCAAGTGAAGTAATCATTGAAGAGTCCAGTCCGATACGTACCGGAATCCAGTTGTCGCCCTTGTTTGTCGAGATGTATACACCGTTTTCAGTGCCTGCAAACAAATTTGTATCGCTTGCAACAAGGCTGAATACACGATCATGAATACCCTCGCTGGCCTTGTTCCATGTCTTCCCGTAATCGGTGGAATGGTGGATGTTCGCGAAGGTCAGAGCAAAGAGGTGGTCTCCAATTGACGTCAGGGTATGAATTTGTGGACCTGGCGTGCCGGCTTTTTCCCACGTTGAGCCTCCGTTGGAAGAGCGGTAAATACCACTTTGCGAAGTACCGGCAATCAAATAACCTCCAAGGAAGACGAGGGATTGTACATCTATCCCTATTTTTTGATCGAGGGTTTTCCATGTCGCTCCAGCATCGGTGGAATGCAATATGTTGCCTCGGTAAGTACCGGCGAAAATCTCATTGTCCTTTACGGCAAAGCTTTTGACGAATGGGTCCTTCATTTCCGTGTTTATCTCGGTCCATGTATTACCGTTGTCTGTCGAGCGATAAATTGACCCCATTTTCGTACCGGCAACGAGATATGTGTCGCTTACGGCAAGACAGGTAATAAAGGTGTTTGTGAGTCCGTTGTTAACAGGCGTCCAATGAGAACCGTTGTCCGATGTTCGATAAATGCCGGAATATTTACATCCCACAAACAGATCCGAACCGTTTTCAACGAAGGAGGTGAAATACGCGTTCAACAACCCTTTGCTCGTCATCGTCCAGGTGGCCCCGTCATCGGAAGACCGGAAAATGCCTCCCTTCGTCCCAACATAGATATACATCCCGTTGCTTGTAAAATCGAAAGCAAACATATTTGTCAGGCCCGAATTGGACCCTTTCCAGGTAATGCCGTCATCGGTAGATCGCTGAATACCAAGACCATTCGTGCAGGCAAGGATATCGTCGCCCTTGATAATGAACGACGAAACAGCGCCCCAGTAAGGAACGCCGGAAAGCACCTCGGTCCACGTCTGACCATCGTCCGTCGTTCGGAAAATGACACCAAGGGTGCCTGCGAGAAGAACGTTTCCTTTTTGAGCAATAGAATAAACCTGTCGCCTTGATAGTCCCAGGGGAACCCAGCTCTTTCCGTTGTCTGTTGAACGAAACACGCCACCTCGTCCTCCTGAATAGATACTATCACCGATAACATCAATAAAATTAACAGACACATCCTTCAAAGCGGTCTTTTGCCAACTTTCTCCGTAGTCTGTTGACAGAAATACCCCTATGTCTATTCCTGCGTAGAGATTGGCGCCGTGTGAGGCAAGGCAAGATATCGTCCGGTCTGGCAGTCCCGTGTTGAGTTCCACCCAGTGTTCGCCGTAGTCCGTCGAACGAAAAAGCCTGCTCCGATCTACACTGGCAAAAAGAACGGTATCAATCACACCCACAGTTGCAACACTGCGATCCGGCAACCCGTTGTTGACGTAGGACCAGCTCTCACCATTGTTTGTGGAACGAACTACGCCCTTTCCTCCATTTGCAAAGAGATACTTGCCAGTAACGACGATATTTCCCATGGGACCTCCGTAAGGTCCGGATGTCTGTACCCATTGTGCCGGGACAATTTTGACAAGAGACAGGATCAACATCAATAAAATGCCAAAAGACGCTTTCATGATAGATTCTCCTTACAATACCTTTTGTGCACGATGCTTCACGAATACGATCAGCTCGTTGAAAAGTAAGCTACTCTGTATGCCTGGATAGTAAGAAAACAGAAGTGAAAAAGCAAAAAACAACACTCGGAGTAAGCAAAGAATACTCACTCTCAAGCACGACCGTGTATGCCCGGGGCGCGGGACGGTAATTTTCTCGTTGAGTGTGCTTGACGGCCCTGACAACCACCGCCTGAACCCGGTTTTCGTTTCCCGGAATCGGAAGGAAGAAGTTAGTTCTTCTTTCGGTTTCCCGTCGCGTTGACCGTGGGAAGAACGATGGCGAAGATGATTGCGAAAAGAAATGCCGAATCCCAATCGAACGCGCCCGCGCCGTGCACCAGCAGGCTGTAGAGGTAACTCGCGCCCGCGGAAACCACCAGCGTCAATACGAAAACCAGGATTGCTTCCTGTAAGAATTGCTTGACGTTCATGACCATCCTCCGGTGAGTAATGATGATGCGAATCTATGCTGGCGAATCGTAAAGTGAAGCCTGGAAACGCGAGGGCGATGTCCTCCCCATCGCTGGAGACGCTTTCAGCCGAAAATCGCTTTCATGAGGTAGTAGATTCCAACCGCGCCGATGGCTCCAATTGGAATCGTCACCACCCAGGAGATGATGATATTGGTTACGACTTTCAGGTTCAATGCCGAGATACCGCGAGCCAGTCCCACGCCCAATACACCGCCGACGAGCGTATGGGTGGTGCTGACGGGAATGCCGAATTTCGTTGCCACGACGATGGTCGCGGCGGTGGCGAATTCGGCGCAGAACCCGCGTGTCGGTGTCAACTCGGTAATTTTCTTGCCGATGGTGATCATCACGCGCCATCCCCAGGTAGCCAGCCCGATGATGATACCGACGCCCCCCATCGCCAACACCCACACCGGGACGGCCGCCTTCATGGCCAGTTCGCCGGTGGTAAGCACGGTGATGACCGCAGCCAGGGGCCCGACGGCGTTGGCCACGTCGTTGGCGCCGTGAGCAAACGCGACAAAGGCGGCACTGAGAATCTGGAGATAGACGAAGATGCGTTCCACCGTGGTGCCGATCTGCACTTCTCTTTCAAGCGCGCGAAGATCATTGACAATGGTAGATAATTGGCTCTGCGTTTCTCCGTGCGCCTGGTCCTGCACGCGCTCCAGGCGCTGGAGCGCTTTCTTGATGGCTTTTCCCACCGGCGCGGGTTGCCGTATCAGGATGCGCTCCTTGATCTGGCGAGACTTGATGCGCCGCACGAGGAACACGCTGACCACCGAGGCAACCGAGCCGACGACGGTAGCCACCAACATCGCATCTCCAAGATCGAGATCGAGGTGGAGGTTTTTCAATCCCTTGAAAACCATGGCCAGCGTCAGTACGAAAAAGACGAGGAACACGAGGTAGGGCGTTGTTCGCTTCGCCACCCCCACCGGATCATTGCTGAAATAAATCAATCGGCGCACCATGGTGAACAAGAGGAAGGCGATGGTACCGCTGATCAGGGGCGAGGTCACCCAACTTGCCACGATGGATCCGACTTTCCACCAGTCCACGGCGTTGAGTCCTCCGTATGTTATTCCGAAACCGAGCACGGCCCCCACGATGGAATGGGTGGTCGAAACCGGCCAGCCGAAGTACGAGGCAATCTGTAGCCAGACGGCGGCAGAGAGCAACGCGCCGATCATTCCGAAAACGAGATCGAGCTCGTGCCCCTGGAAAATCATGGGATTGATTATGCCTTTGCGAATCGTTTCCGATACGTGAGTGCCGGCGAACAAGGCGCCCGCAAATTCCAGCACCGCCGCCAGTATAACCGCGCGTTTCACGGTTAGAGCCCCCGAGCCCACTGACGTTCCCATTGCGTTGGCCACGTCGTTGGCGCCGATACTCCACGCCATGTAGAATCCGCCTGCGCTGGCAATGGCAAGAAGAATGTATTCAACGCTCATGGGCAATATTCCCGGAATATGGAATTGGAATGTGTTCCTGTTTGCAGGGTGAGGGTGGAGACGCAGTGATCCTTATTCATCGAACGTCCAGAAGCATGGAGATTTTATTGGCGAGATTTTCGGACTTGTTCCCGAGGTCGGCCACGGCCTGGAGGATGTTGATCCACAAGGTGAAATTGCTGTAGGACAGGGTCTCATCCATGTTGTAAAGTTTCACCAGGAATTTCCGCTGCATCAAGTCCGCCTCGTGTTCAAGGTAAGCGACTTCGTTGGCCATCTGGCGTACTTTCTCCGCCTCCTTTCCTCCGAACGACGCCTGGAGCAGTTCGTCGAGTTCGCGTATGATCTTGTGCACGTGCCGAACCGCCTCAAGGTTCTTGTCCAGGAAAGCTTTCAGATCGTCCTCGAGACCTTCGATCGGTTCGAATTTTTTCAGGGTCATCAGTACCCCGATATCCTCGGCGTTGTCGGCGATGGTGTCCTGGAGAGCGAGGATGCCGAGAAGGTCCGCGCGGCTGATGGCCAGGAACAGTCCTCGCGGGAGGTGATTCCTGATGTCGTTCTTGGTCAGGTCCGCCATATGTTCCAGTTCGGAAATTTCCTCTGCGATGCGGTTCAGGCGTTCGTAGTCGTTGTGCGTATAGGCATCGTAGAGATCCTCCAGTTTTTCCACGCAGGCTGCGACGCGCTCCATGTGCGATTGCAGAGGGGAAAACGGTGACCGGGTAAACAAGTTGTTTAGCACACTCATGGTCTATTACTCCTCAAGTCAGGTATCGGTATAACAGCGGCCGGATGCGAAAACAGGGATGCTTCGCGAGGGCAAGTGGTTGTAAGCATGAATGAAAAGTCGAGGTTTCGGTAAGAACGGGTCTGGTCGTGATGTGGTCTCAAAGCAGAAAAGTCCATTGAGGGATCATCGGTGGCCGGAAACAACAATGCAATGGCGCATCCTCTATACTTCCAAAACTAAGTATACGCAAGGGAAAAATGGAGAGCAAATTGGCGAAGCGAAGGAACCCCGGGACGAGAACCGCGAAAAGGATTCTTACCTGGCGGTTTTTTTCAGTTTATCCCTGAACTTCTGTGTGAACTTCTCCAACTTGGGACGAATGACGAGTTGGCAATAAGCCTGGTCGGGGTTGCGGGCGTAGTAATCCCGGTGATAGTCCTCGGCGGGATAGAATACTTCCAATGGAATGATTTCGGTTACGATAGGATTGTCGAAGATCACGGCGCGTTCGAGTTCCGCCTTGTACGCTTCGGCCTGTTTCTTTTGTTAATCGTCGTTGCAGAAAATC
>JAADGX010000005.1 GCA_013152135.1 Chlorobiota bacterium | reverse complement strand
GGCATCCTGATGGCGATCGTCTTCATCCTTGTGCGCGTCAAGAGCCCGATGCTGGTGTGTGTCGGAATGTACCTGCCGTTGGAGACGTCGTTCGCGATTTTCATCGGCGGTTTGTTCCGCGGAATTATTGATAAGCTTTCGGATCGGCGCAAGCACAACGAGGCTCAAAAAGCGCGCGTGGAGAATACGGGGGTTCTCCTTGCCTCCGGCATGATAGCAGGCGAAGCCTTAATCGGTCTCCTGTTCGCGTTTTTCGCGGTCATGGAATGGCCGGTGCCGGAAGTGTTCGAGCAGACGAAGTCGATGGTACAGTTCATTCCGGCGTTGCTGGTGTTTGCCCTCATCGGCTGGATCCTCGTGCACTTCCCGCTGAAGAGCGCCGGAAGTCCAGACGAGCCTGCTCCTCCGAAGGCGATGTAAATCGCGGAGGTTGAATGCACTCTATCGGGTCCCCGGTCGATGGGGACCCGATGATTTTTTATCAATTCAGTGAACTATGATTCGACGAAAAATCAACTCGAAAACGAATATCCTGGAACTCATCCCCGTGCGGAAGCTGGAACATACCGTGGAGGATGAAACCGTAACGGTCCTCATGCCGCGGTTTTTTGTGTCCTGGATGCAGAAGAACTTCGTTCCCCGGAAGAAGGATCCTTTTATAAAAGTCAAGCTGGACGATATGGGCTCCACGACGTGGTTGTCCTGCGATGGACGAACCCGGGCCCTGGAGATTGCCCGTAAGATTGCCGACCGGTATGACCTCGACCAGAACGAAACCTGCACCCGTGTTGGTACATTTCTCCGGCAGCTATACCAAAGAGGATTTCTTGATTTGCGCCTTCCCGACCAGGTTCCGGTCGAATGCGCGTCTCCAACGGACAAAATCGGAACAGAGTAGATTTCATGACCACTGTTGCAATATCCGAAGAGGGCTGGTTCCATCCCGCGCGCCGGCCGTATCGTTTTACCGTCCTCCTGTTTGTCAGTCTTCTCTCCTTCGGCAGTTACTTCGCCTATGACATCATCGGGGCTATTGCCCCGCGCCTGATCGAGGAGCTGGGTGCGCAGCGCGAAACGGTAGGCTCATTCTACACCATGTACAGTATTGCCGCGATCCTTTCGGTCTTCATCGGCGGTTTGCTGATCGACAAGCTGGGGACGCGCAAGGCCAGCATGTTGTTTTCCATCCTCGTGCTGATCGGAGCGGCGGTCGTTGCCTTCGCACACAGCATACCGGTCCTGTTCGTTGGGAGATTTCTCTTCGGGGCGGGATCGGAACCGCTGATCGTTGCGCAGAGCGCCATTCTCGCCCGGTGGTTCAAGGGCAAGGAGCTGGCCCTGTCCTTCGGTATCGCGCTCACGGTAAGCAGGCTGGGGACACTCTTCAGCTTCAATACCGGCGAATTGATCGCCAGCCATTTCGGCGGATACAGTTACGCGTTGTGGGCGGCGGTCATTTTCTGCGGTATATCCCTCCTTGCGAACGTCGTGTACATCGTGATGGATCGCCGGGGAGAACGCATATTACAACTGAAGGAAGAGGGCGCTGAAGAAAAGATCGTCTTACGCGACATCAAGGCGTTCAAACCGAGCTTCTGGTACGTGACGCTGCTGTGCGTGACATTTTATTCCGCCATCTTTCCGTTCACCGCGCTCTCGACGGATTTCTTCGCGAACAAGTGGGGAATCCCGCGGATAGCCGAGGCCTCCGGCGGATTCATCTTCCAGGTGTTCAACAATTTTTTCCACATGTTCAGCACCGCGGGTGGAATATCCTCCATCATTATTTTCGCCTCGATGATCTTCGCCCCGTTTGCCGGACAACTCGTGGACAAGGTCGGCAAGCGCGCCACGCTTATGATCATCGGTTCGCTGATAATGATCCCGAGCCACCTCGTCATGGGACTGACGGATATCTACCCGGTTCTCCCGATGATCATGCTGGGAGCCGCTTTCGTCCTGGTTCCCGCCGCCATGTGGCCCTCGGTTCCGCTCATCGTTGACAAGAATCGCGTGGGTACCGCGTTTGGCCTCATGACCACGATCCAGAATCTCGGACTCGCGCTTTTCCCCTGGTTGAACGGTCTTCTCCGCGATGCGACGCATTCGTATACCGCCAGCATGGTCATGTTCGCCTCGCTCGGCCTGTTGGGCCTCGTGTTCGCGATTTTATTGAAACGGGCCGATGCGAAAGAAGGTACGGGGTTGGAAGGAGTAACCGCTGGATGACGGGTTGGTCGGATCTCAGGCGGTGCGTTTCAGGAGCAGCAGTGTAATATCGTCTGATTGTCCCGCGTTTACGGAAAATTCGTGAATGGCGTTGCGAATGGTTGTGACGAGGTAATGGGGAGAGTTGTCGAGGTTGTGACGCAGCAATTGCTCCAATCGTTCGACGCCGAATTCTTCTTCGTCAGTATTCATCGCTTCGTTCACGCCGTCGGTATACATGACGATCGTGTCTCCCCGAAGCAATTCGACCTCTCCTTGTTCGTACGGCATGTTTGATTCCATGATGCCGAGAATCAATCCCCCTTTATTCAGCGGTTCGATGGAGCCGTCAGCCCGGAGAAGCAGGGGGGGGTTGTGCCCCGCGTTCACGTACCTGAACCGGTTCGTCTCGGCGTTCAAGACGCCCCAGAAGAAGGTGATGAACATCTCCGCTCCCGTGTTGCTGAAGATGACGTCGTTGATCCGGGCGGTAGCCTCCGGGAGGTCGAGATGGAGGGGAGCGATGGTCCTGAGCGCCGCCTGGACGTTGGCCATCAGGATCGAAGCCGGAGCCCCTTTACCCGAAACGTCGGCGATGGCGTACAAGTACTCTGTTTCCGATAACTGCAACCCGTCGTAGTAATCCCCTCCTACCTGAAGCGACGAGTCGTTCAAGCCCGCCGTGAGGTAATTTGCCGGACACGGCAGTGATTTCGGAAGGAGCTGCTTTTGTATCCCCCGGGCGATGTTCAGCTCGCGTTCCATGCGCTCTTTCTCGACCGTTTCCTTGAACAGCCGCGAGTTTTCCAGGGCGGAAACGGCCGCTGTGCAAAGACCGGAAAGGAAGGAAACGTCCGTATCCGAGTATTCCTCTTCCCCGGCGCGTTCTCCCAGGCAGACCAAACCGCGCACTTCGTCGTGCGATACAAGGGGAAAGACGAGGAGGAATCCTTGCTCTTTCATCCACGACGCAATGTCGCCCGCAACGGCGCTTCGCAGGACAGGCTGCGAAAGCTGCGCGGCGCTTTCGGGCAACTCCGCGCCCTCAACCGCAACGCCGAACTGTGTCGCGATGTTGAATCCATTCTTCGAACGCAGGTAAATCGCGTAACGACGGGTGCGGAACTGCCCCATGATCGTGTATCCCAGGATGCGAAGAATGTGGCGGGAACTGAACGTCGAATTTGCTTCGTGCGAGAATTCGAAAAGGGCGGAAATCTCCTGTATTTTTCTGTCCAGCTCGCGATTGAGCGTCCGAAGTTTCTCGATCGTCAGCGCGTTTTGAACCGCAGTGGCGGCAATGCTGGCAATAGATTCCAGGAGCGTTATTTGGGGCGTGTCAAATCCCTCTCCTATCAAGCGGTTCCCCAGGCCGATGATGCCGACCATGGAATCGTCCAGGACGAGGGGGACGAATGCGCCGAGGTTGTTGTCCTCGCAGAGGCGTTGAAGAGATGTTCTTTCGTCCGCCGGCAGGGAAGCGCACGCGTCGGCACAGTCGATGAACCGTTTCCAGTCAGCGGAAATACGGAACGATTTTCCGGACAGTTGACTGGAAAGGCCCTTGACGGCCTCGATGGTGAAGAGCGATTCGTCTTTCTTGACCAGAACAATTCCCTTGGAAACCATGAGCCGGCCCATGGCAGAAAGCAGCGCGTTGCCAAGGATGAATTCCAGGTCATGGGAGGAATTCAGCAACCGGCTGAGTTCCAGCAGGGCATCGGTGTCGGTAAGTTGTTGCAACGCGGGAATGTGCTCTGATTCCGTGCCAGGCATACAGTTTGATTCAGTCTTTAAAAACGCGATCAGGAGGGGAGATATTTTACCAGGCGTATCTGGTTCGATTTTCCCGGTCCGGCAGTGTACTCGACCTCATCCATGAGCTTGTTCATCAGGAAAATCCCCAGTCCGCCAACGCGATATTCCTTGAAATACTTTTGCAAATCCGGAGCGTGGTACGTGGTTGGATCGAACGGTGCGCCGTGGTCTTCGATGATCACCATGAATTTCCTGGGCGACCGTTGGGGCCCTTCAACACGGACTTCAATATCGATTTCCCTGTTCGGAGCCTTTTTATACGCATGCTTGATAATGTTGGTGCAGGCTTCATCTACTGCCACGGTGATCTTGTCGATGTCGTCCTGGTCAAATCCGTGCTGGCGGGCGCTGTCCGCGACGAAGCGGCGTGCAAGCTCGAGGTTCTCCGTCGTGCTTAATATGCGCAATTGCCGGGCGGTATGTTTCTTATTGCTTCCCACGGGGCGACCTGTGTCCTTTGCTCTTATCTACGTCAGGAATCAGGATTTGTTTTGAAAAGAGAGAAGCGCCTCTTTTTCATCCTCGAAGATTTCGAAGAGAACGGGAAATCCCAGCAAGTCGAACACGTTGTACACGCGTTTCGACATGTTCGCCAGCTTGATGTCTCCTTCGTGTTTTCGTACTTCTTCAATGAATTGCATGAAGACTCCCAACCCCGCGCTGCTGATGTAGTTGAGGTCGCGGAAATTGATCACCAGCTTGTAATGACCCGATTCGAGTTCCTTCTGAAACGACGTCTCGAGCTGGGGCGCCGTGTGGGCGTCGAGGTATCCCTTCAGGTTGAGTATCCTGATTTGATCATGTTCATGGGCATCAATTGTAAATTCGCTCATGGATTCACCTTTGATCAGCTTTGAGTTCTTGAAGGACGGATGATAATTGCTCTCATGTTCAGTTCCCTTTCCATATCAATATAAGAAGAGTTAAGTCATCCTCAATTACATCCGACTTCGTAAAATCATGGATGCGCTCCAGGATTCCGTCCAACAGGAAATCGGCGCTGTCCCGCTGAAGGTCGAGTACGGTTTCCGCCAGGCGACGGTATCCGAACTCCTCGCCGTCGTTGTTGCGGGCTTCCGAAACTCCATCAGTGTACATGATGATAATGTCCCCCGGTTGCAGCTGGACGGTTTCCACCGCCAGCGTTTCTTCGAAAATCGTTCCGCCGTCGAGACCGAGACCGATGCCGTTGGGGCGCAGGAATTGCCACTCCCCGCCGTGAATCCACAGGAGAGGGCAGTGCCCGGCGCGCGCGAATTGTACGGCGCCGCTGCGCGTGTCCAGGATGGCGTACAACAGGCTCACGAACGAATTCCGCTCGATGGTGCCGTACAAGGCTTCGTTCATGCGGTGAAGCACCTGCCGGGGGTCGGACAGGAACTTGGTCAAGGATTGGAAGATGCCCTTGGTCTCCGCCATGTAGAGCGCGGCTGAAACGCTCTTTCCCGAAACGTCACCCACCGTGATCCCGATCATCTCGTCATTGATCTGGACAACGTCGTAGTAATCGCCGCCGACTTCGTGAGCGGGAATGGAACGAGCCGCCATGTCGAACACCGGTGATGACGGCAGGGTGGAGGGGAGGAGTTTCTGCTGCATCTGTCGGGCCACCAACAGCTCTTGTTCGAGGCGCTGGCCTTCCATGAGCGCCTTGATCAGTCGATGGTTTTCCACCGCGATGGCAATCTGGTCGGCGAACGCGGAGAGCGAATTCAGGTTGTCGCGGTCGAATCCGTAGTTCATCCGCTTGAACGCATACAGGCGCCCGATAACCTGGTCGTGGGTTTGAAGCGGGAATGCTGCGATGGAGCCAAGCGGTAACTTTTCGCTTTGCAGCGCTGCCATCCGCTTGTCACGCCCCACGTTTTGGATAACCAGGGATTTGTTTTGCGGTGAAGGGAGTACGGCGTAGGTGCCGGATAAGGCCGATACCACGCGCTGCATTTCTTCTTTACTTATTGTATCGGAGACGGCGGACCAAGACGCGGTGTGTGGCAGGGGATGGTTGGAATTGGTCGCCGGGTTTTCGACATTTCCCGCGCGCGCAACGTGCGTGTCTATTTCTATCAATGCCCCATCCGCTTCGCAAATCTGGCGGGAGAGGCTGGCCGCCGTGGTCAGCAATTCGTCCTGGTTCAGGACGTTCTTTACGAGCTTGCTCAGGTTGTGCATGGTCGAGAGTTCCGCCTTTTTGCGGTCGAATGCTTCGGCGGTGGGAAGGTGGAAGAGCGTGCTGGCAAAACAAACGGTCAGATAACCGGCTCCCAACAGGAAGGAAAGGGCGACGAAAATACGAAGAGCTGGATGGAGATACGCAAGGGACTGCGAGAGCTGATTCGTACTCTCCATCGCGAAGACCGTGTTCAGCGTAAAGAAAATACTGCCGAAGAACGACAGCAGCAGCGCTTGCAGCTTTTCCTGTTTCGTCAGGTATGCGATCCAGGGCATGCGCGAGGAGATGACAAGGATGGCGATGACCGTTGCGGCGAAGAGTATTTCCGAGAACGGCGACACGGCGAAAAACACGTCCTCGCTCGGACCGCTGGCAATCCCCGCGAGGGCGACGTTTGCCGCAAGGGTGGAAGCGAAGAAGATGAGGTGTCGCTGTGTCTTCCGGTTTCGTTTTATGAAGATGAGAAATCCAATGCGAATGCAAACGATGACCGCGCCGATGCCAGCCAGGAAGGCCGTGATGACGGAAATGAACAACGAACTGTACGTCGTTGGTATCCACATTCCATCTTCGAGATAGAACGAGCCCGTGGATGAAGAGGATAAAAGACCGCTCAGGACCAGTATGATGAATCCCGCGGCGAGTAGGATGCCCAGGTGTCGAAGAGGGTTTTCTTCTTCACGTTTTTCGTTCAACCAGCTTGCAAGCGCGATACCGGAAAACGTCAAGAGGATGACAAGGAACTGGAAGATATCCAGGCCCCAGAGATCAAGCTTGCCGTATGCTTTATGGATGACGTGAAAGATGATGAGAAACCCGAACCCGAATCCGGCTCCTCCCAGCAACGCCGTTTTTGATATGCGTGTCATGCGACGGCTACACCCGTACTCGTTTCCATGCTCCGCGCTTGAACCGCCATACCATGATTGAAGCATACAGGATGAGGTAGACCGGCAGGCTCAACCATGCGCCCACCATGCCGCCGTCGAGCACGACCCCGAAAACGTAGGCGAGAGGAATGAAAATTCCCCAATTCAGGAATATTTCGGTGAACATGACGAATATGGTTGCTCCTGCTCCTTGTAATGCCGATGCAAGTATGATTCCCACGGCGTAGAATGCTTGCACTGCTCCCACGATACGTAACGGCGCGCGCGCCTCTTACCAACGTGCCATCTAGGGCCGTCCACGTCTCCACGGGAGACTTAGCCATGC
>JAADGX010000109.1 GCA_013152135.1 Chlorobiota bacterium | reverse complement strand
TACGAGCGAAAGCGGGGCCTGTTGTACAGCGTTCTGCCTTTCGTGCTCATCATGGGCGCTTTCCTGGCCTGGCGTTGGTGGACGTACCACGACCTTCTTCCCAACACGTTCTACGCAAAAACGGGCGGCGGAATGCGCAGCTTCATCCTCGGATCGAAATACCTGCTCGCGGGTTTCGCGGCAATCACCGGACCGCTCCTTCTGTTTCTCCCTTTTGCGCCGGGTCGGGGGCACGGCAAGTCAGCGGCGGTTCAGGTCATGGGAATATTCATCGCCGCATCGATTATCTTTACCGTGTACAGCGGCGGCGACTGGATGCCGGGTTTCCGGTTTCTCGTGCCGATTGCTCCCATGTTGCTGGTCGTTGCCGTTATCGGGTTGCACAACGTGTTCCTCGTCGCCCGGCAGGCTGGAGTGTTCACCGCAATTCCGCACGGGTTGCTCGCCGTGTTTCTGTTCACGGCGGTGTTCTCGACCGCTTTTTACGGGCGCACGATGATCCGGGGGCAAATCCCCATGATGGCCACGGGCTTGCGGGCGATTCGCGGCCACGCGCTCCCCGTTCATTTTCAGGTCGCGAAATGGCTCCAGGAGCATACGAGCGGTTCTTTCAGCGTTGCCACCGGCGAAGCGGGGTTGATCGGCTATTTGAATCCAGGGCTCCGTCTCCTGGACTGCAACGGCTTGATGGACAAGAACGTCGCGCGCATTCGTAAAGCCGGCGGAGTATTAAACGCGGATTATTTTCTTGCCAGGGAACCGGACTACATTATTCTGCCGGGGCTCGACAACCCCGACGAGGCGCTGGTTGATCCAACTCCCTCAGGTGCGTACGTGAGCGCGTTTTTAAACAATCCCCGCTTCCGGGCGTCGTACCGCCTCGTGCAACAATTCAGCGGCTTCGGAATCTACGCCCGAAACGGATTGACCCGATGATAATTCTTTTCATTCACCAGCATTCATAAAAACCATGCAGGTTCCAGAATCATACCCGGAAGAACAGAACCGCCCCTTCATCAGATCTATTTTCGTACTCCTGCGGCACTGGCGATTCCTGGTCGTGAGTTTTCTTCTGGCCGCCATCGTCGCCGCGGTGTTCGCTTTCACCAGTCCCAACTGGTATAAAGCCTCGGCAACGTTTTTGCCGCCGCAACGACAAAAGAGCCTGTTCGAACAGGTGGCAACCGGCCTTTCGTCCACGCTGAAAACATTCGGGCTCAGCGGTATCGGGTCCGGATCCAGCGGCCAGTACAGCTTCCTGGCCATCCTGAAGAGCAAATCCATGGGTGAACGCATCGTAAAGGAATTCGACCTCATCCACGTTTACGATATCCGGGACAGTTCGATGGAAAAAGCGCTGCAGGCTCTACGCAACAACTCCGAATTTGAATTCACCGAGGTAGGCAGCGTTGTCATCTCCGTTTGGGATACTGACCCGCGGCGTGCGGCGGACATGGCCAATGCGTTCTTCAAGAACCTGAACGAAATCAGCACCCGGATGAACGCCACCGAAGCCCGTTCCAACCGGAAGTTCATGGAACTCCAGTACAACACGACCATGAAGCGCCTCAACGCGCTTGAAGACAGCTTCGCCGTGTTCCAGAAGCGCACAAAGCTCTATTCCCTCCCCGAGCAGATCCAGGCGGCGGTGAAAGCCGCGGGCGACGTCCAGGCCCGCCTCAGCCTGCAGAAAGTTTACCTTGGCATCCTGGAGCGCCGCCTCGGCCCGGATGATGCCGACGTTCAAACCGCCCGCGTGGCGGTCGAGGAGCTCGAGAAACAGATCAAGGGCTTCCAGGGCGCGGACCTCAAGGCGCTGCTCGGCACGGACTTCAACAATCTTCCCGACGAGGCCGTGACGTACTTCCGCTTGTACCGGGAGATCGAGGTGCTGAGCAAACTCCAGGGGTTCCTGCTCCCCATGTACCAGCAATCGCTGATCGAAGAACAGAAGCAGATGACCATGCTGGTTCCGCTCGATATCGCCCGTCCGCCGGAGAGCAAGGATCGTCCGCACCGATCGATCATCATCCTCCTGACGGGCTTCTCGGTGCTTGTCTTGAGCATGGCCCTGGTTTTGATTCGCGAACGCCTGCGCTACTACGCCGCCCTCTATCCCGGAGAATGGAAACGTGTACTCGACGCAATGAAATTCAAAAAATCGTCCTGAGCGGTGAAAGCAACCCTGGAGTATATCTGGAATCAACACGCGCACAGCGCGGACGCGCCCGTACCGTGGTGGCTCGGCGGGGGATTTCTCGCCGTGGTGCTGGGGTTTATTGCCCTTTCCTTCAGCATGGGATTGGAAATGTACGCCGCGTTTGCCATCATCGGCGCCGTCTTTTTCGTCCTTATCCTGCGCAGCGAAGTCGTTTGGGTACTGGCGGTAATCCTCGGGTACCTGCCGATTTTCTGGCATGGAACGGACGAACTATCCCTCCTGGAGATCCTCCATGCAACCCTGTTCTACGGCGGTCTGCTATGGTGGTTCTTTCATCGCATCGTCATTATGCGCAAACCGATTCACTGGTCGATAGGCGGAATCATGTACGTTCTGTTCATGATCCAGATCATGGTTATGATCCCGTTTTCTCTCATGAACGGCGCCGATCCGTACATCCTGACCAGGGAAATCACGGTCATGGGCAGCCCTCTCCTCTTCATCCCGATTTCCAACGCGTTTACGACGCGCACGCGACAGAAGCTTCTCGTTATCGCGTTGGTGCCCGCCCTGGCTTCGATTTCCATCAAGAACATCTTCCTGTACCGGGAGAAGCTGGTAAACGTGGTCGCCCAATGGGAGGTTGGCGCGAGCAGGCAGTCCGAAAGCTACTTCCTGATCTTCGCGCTCGTGATCATCGCCTTCAGCCTGCTCGTCAGTTCATACCGCCTGCGCATGTGGTTGCCCTCCGCTTTCGTATTCGTCACTTCCACCCTTGCAGCGGCCATCACCTTTTACCGCACGATCTGGGTGGCGATTCTCATCGGATTCGTCGTGATGGGATTCTACCTCGGAATGAAGTACTGGAAACGGGCATCGACGTACCTGGCGCTCTCGATGCTGGGAGGGTTCATCATCTTCTCCAGTTTCTTCGGAAAGGTGATCTCCTTCGAGGCCATTCTCACGTCCGTGACGGCAAGGTTCGTGTCCGTCGAACGGTATTTCAGCGACCCTTCCATTATCAATCGAAACATTGAAGCGCGCGCGGCGCTGAAGAAAATGGGCAACAGCGTCGTGGTCGGAACCGGACTGGCGACAACGGTCAGGTATCATAATTTCTTCACCAAGCAAATAAACGAGACCAGTTGGACACATAACGGCTATCCCTGGATGCTCTTTCATTTCGGAATCGTCGGATCGATTTTCCTCCTTGGTTCCTACTTGTTCTTTTACCGCAAAGGCGTGCTCATTATCCGGCGTCTCGCGACCCGCAAGGACTTGCCTCCCAGATTGATCTTCCAATGGCAGGCGCTGGCGGCGGCGGGCGTCGCCATCACCGTCGGGATTTTTGCCATCTCCGTGACCATCAACCAGTTTTTCGGACGTCAGCCTGCTCTCATTTTCGCCGTCATCTGGGGCATGTTCGAAGTCTGGAGTCGTGAACTGAACATCATCAAGCCCCGAACCTCTTCGACATGAGCGGTGGAATTCGGTCGCGCGCCACGGGCGTTCTTTCCCAGGGGTTGATTTCCGCCGTCGCCCAGGGCGTGAATTCGCTCGCCAGCTTTTTCGCCATCATCTGGATGATCCGTCTCATGGGAAAAGATCCCTACGGCGTTTTCTCCCTCGCCATCCAGATTACCGCCCTGACCAGCATGCTGGCGGATTTCGGCATGGGCCCCATCATCATGCGCTGGATGGCCATCAACCCCCGGCGCAGCGCCAGTATCCTGTTGGAAGCGAGCGTCACCAGGCTCCTCCTGCTCGTCCCGACCCTCGTTCTCGCAAACGTCATCGGGTACTTGCTCTACCCGAGCTGGCAATTCATGATGGTTCTCAATGTCATGATGATGAATGTTTTCATTTCGTCGAAAGTCCCGGTTCTCCGGGGAACACTGGAGGCGTTTTTCCGGTCTCAATCGCTCATGGGCATCCCGACTCTCCTGGCGGCGTTTGATTCCATCGTGCTGCTCTGCCTCGTCCTGTTCCTGCCCGCCTTGTTCCTGGACAGTCTCAGCGCCATGATGATGTACACGGTTGCCAACATCCTGGGCGGCATAATTCTTCTCTGGCTGACGCTTCAAAAGTTGAAGACCGTCAACGTGGAACCCGTTCGCATACAACGGCAATCGATTCGGAAACTCCTGCGCGAGTCGGCGCCCCTGGCCGTTTTCCTGTTGCTCAACGCGTTGCACCAGAGCATCGATTCCATCTATTTGAAACTGTTTCACACCGACGCCGCTGTCAGCGTGTACAACGCCGCGCTGAAGATCATGACCCCGCTTGCCATGTTTCCCACGATCATCGCGATTTCGGCGGCGCCGTTCTTCGCCCGTGCCAGCATCTCGCATTCGGAGGAAGAACGACAAAAGACGAGCACGATTTTTTCGTTCGGCATCAAAACCATCGTATTGGGCGGGATGATTCTCGCGATCCTGGGAGCTTTCAACGCCGAGCGTCTTATTCATCTCGTGTTTCCCACGGAATTCGACGACGCCATCAATCCCATGATTATTCTCTTCGCGGTATTCTTTCCTCTCTCCATCAACCTCTTCCTGGTCGAGATGAACAACGCGCGAGGGTTTCAACACCGCAACACCGTTTTCACCGCCATCATGGCTTCGGTAAGTATCGTTGCGGGGTTTTTCCTGGTGCACGACTACGCGGCGACCGGTGCCAGCATAGCGAAGCTTCTGGCCGTGGTCGCGGGCCTGGCGTATCTCTGGAGCGTTTCCCGGCGGGGCCTGTCGATCCGCAGCACGGGAATGTTGATAAAAGCGGTGATTCTCGCCCTGGTCCTGATCGCGATCATGTTTTCTTTCAGCGCGTCATACCCGATGTTCTCAAGCATCATCGTGTTGTTCGTCTTCGGGACGGCGATATTCGCGTTTCGTTTTTTCACGCGCGATGAATACGACTTGTGGAAATCGCAGTTGCGATCCATGCTTGGCCAGGAGCGGAAGTAAAACAACCGCCTTCGATCCAGACAACGTGCGGTCGTGATGCGCCCTGAAAACGGGGATTCAAGAGCGGAACAGGTTCAAGAGCGGAACAGGTTGTACTTCAAGATGCAGTACACGGCGCGCATGCCGTCTTTCCAGGTAATTTTTTTCCCCTCCTGGTACGTTCTGCCGCTATACGAAATTCCCACTTCGTAAATACGGCAATCTCCGTTGCGAGCAAGACGGGCGACCTTGGCGGTGATTTCAGGTTCAATACCAAAGCGGTTTTCACGGATGGTCAGGTTCCGCAGCACTTCCGCGCGAAACACCTTGTAACACGTCTCCATGTCGGTGAGGTTCAGATCGGTAAACATGTTGGAAAACAGGGTCAGTATTCTGTTGCCGAAGTAGTGCCAGAAGTACAGGACCCTGTGAGGCTCTCCACCGGCGAACCGCGAGCCGAACACGACATCCGCTTCGCCGGAGATGATGGGTTCAAGCAACTTCGGGTAGTCAACCGGATTGTATTCCAGGTCGGCGTCCTGCACGAGAATGACGTCCCCCGCGGCTTCGCCGAACCCTGTCCGGAGAGCGGCGCCCTTCCCCATATTGCGTTCGTGGCGAATGATCCGCACTTCGCTTCGGCTTTCCCACTCCCGTAATCGCTCCCCCGTGCCGTCGGTCGAATGATCGTCGACAATGATGACCTCCCTGTCCAGTCCGAGTTTCGATAAATCGGTTTTGAGAACGCGATCAAGGATCACGTCAATGAACCTTTCCTCGTTGAAAACGGGAATGACGATGGTAAGCAGACGAGGGAGAACGGTCATGGTTTTGTTCCGATTTCATAGTATAACACGGTTTTTCTTGCTTCCTCCATGTACGAGACGAAATGATGCGTAAAGGAATACTCTTTTCCCAGTTGTCGTTCCAATTCGCGCATGCCTCGCTCGTCAGTCGCCACGAGAACACCGCTCATGTGAAAACGGGCAATCATGTCAATAATGTTCCTGTTGTCCCCGGATTCCTCCGAGAAAGACCTGAACTTCTTCTCGGGAAAATAGAAATGCAGCGTCGGGAGAAGGTCGCGGTCCACGAGAACAGGTTTCTTCTCATCGACGAGCTCGTGCGTAAAAGCAACGACACTCCGCAAGGCGCTGCTCCCGGCGATTTCACGGTATTCCGGGATCGTCTTCAGATAGGTGAACGACGCCAGCGCCCCGGCGACCAGGAGGACGGGAACCGCTTTCAGGGCGGGCTTCAAACGGCGCGTGTACGCGGCAAAGACGATGCCGCTCAGGATGAACAGCGGCGGCAGGAACGACGAGATGTACATCGGCGACTGCGAGGTGTTGCGAATCGTGGTCAGGAACACAAACCCCGGATAGACCAGGAACGGAAGGAGCTTCCTGTCACGGGAAACGAGTTTCACCGCCAACAGCAAAGCGATGATAACGACGGTGAATTCAACCGGCGCGGCGGCGATGCGCTCGCCCCACGCCTCCAGGAACGTCTGGTCTCCGTATTCGCCCCCACGAACGACGGCGTAGTAAGTAAAGAACATGTAATTCTTGAAGATGGTGAGCTTCACGATCGAACCCGGCCAGGAAACCACCACGACCGCTACGAACAGCAGGATGGACCTCAGGATGAAGACGCGGTACTGGCGCGACGTCCACCGGGAAAATAATTCCCTGCGCGCCACGAAGAGACATACCACGAGCGAAGCTACAAGCAGGAGTGCGAATTCAATGGTAATGAAGCTGAGAGCGGCGGCAACGACGGTAACGTACCAGTACCGGGTGTCACTGGTCGCCAGGTACTTCGCCAAGAAAACCAGCGTAACGATGACGAGCAGCACGTACAAGCCGTGCGGCGTTACGTGGGCGGACGCAATGATGTTGTTGCGGCTGAACAGCAGCAACACGGCGGGCAGTAACGCCGCCAGGAAATCGTTTTTTACCAACAGGAAGCGGAGAAGGAGAAATACCACGAGTACACTGGCGAGAAGAATGGCCAATGAATACCACCGTATGATTCGCTCCCTGTTGCCGAACAACGCGCGGGTCAATATCAGTCCGTAATGGTACAGAGGACCGTGGTAATGGCGATAGAAGGAAACGTCATCGGAGGAACGAATGAATTCCGCGAGGGTCGTTCGCTTTTGCTTCTCCATGCCGTACCGGCGCCCCATCTCAATGAACGTAGTGACGGGGATGGTTCCGGCATCGAGGTAATTCACCCATAACCCTTTCGACGCCGCGTACATGTAATCCGCTTCATCGTATCCATAACAATCTCCGGATACGAAATGACCGTACGTGAATACGGCCACGGCAGCGAGAGCAATCAG
>JAADGX010000194.1 GCA_013152135.1 Chlorobiota bacterium | reverse complement strand
CCCGCGTCATGCCGACGTAGAACAGGCGGCGCTCTTCCTCGACTTCGTCGTTCTGCCTGCTCATGTTCGAAGGCAGCAAGCCTTCCTCCGCGCCGGCGATGATGATCGAGGGGAATTCCAGGCCCTTCGCCGCATGTAACGTCATGAGGGTCACGGCGTTACTGTTGCTGTCGTACATATCGATCTCGGCAACCAGGCTCGCCTCGGCGAGGAAGCTTTCAAGCGTATCGTCGCCGTCGCGGGCTTCGAAATCGGTGATGGCCGAGAGAAGTTCCTGGATGTTTTCGATCCGCGACTGTGATTCCGGGGCTCCGTCCATCTTGAGCAGCGGAATCAATTCCAGGCTGTCGACGAGCGAACGCACCAGTTCTCCCGCGGACATTTCGCTGCGAAGCGAGATGTACTTGGAAATCAATCGCTCGAATTGCGCCACGCGCCCGGCGATGCCGGCGTTGATCGTCGTGATCTCGTTCACCCGGCTGGTTGCTTCCAGCAGCGAAATACCGTTCTCCGCCGCGAAATCCTTGAGCCGCTTCTGGGTCGTGGCCCCGATGCCCCGGGCGGGAACGTTGAGAATACGCAGCAGGCTCTCGTTATCCGCCGGGTTGACGATGAGACGCAGGTATGCCAGGATGTCCTTGATTTCCTTGCGCTGGTAAAAAGCCGTGCCGCCGACGATGACGTAGGGAATTCCGGATCGACGCAGTGCGTCCTCGATCGCCCGCGACTGGGCGTTGATACGGTACAGGACAGCGAAGTCGTGCAACTGGAACTTGTGCTTCCGGCACTGCTCCTGGATCACGTGCACGATTTTCATCGCCTCGTCGCTCTCGTCGAGACACTCGACGATGGTGATGGGGTTCCCGTCGGGATTCTCGGTCCAGAGCTTCTTGGCGATCTGGTCCTTGTTCCTGCGGATGACCGCGTCGGCGCCCGCCAGGATGTGGCCGGTGGAGCGATAATTCTGCTCCAGCCTGACGAGCCGGGCGTTCTTGTAGTCGTTCCGGAAATCAAGGATGTTCCGTATGTCCGCGCCGCGAAAAGCGTAGATGCTCTGCGCGTCGTCGCCGACCGCGTAAATATTGCGGTACTTCGCCGCCAGGGTGTTGATGAGGAGGTACTGCGCCCGGTTCGTGTCCTGGTATTCGTCGATCAGGATGTACCTGAACCGTTCCTGGTATTTCTCCAGCACATCGGGGTGCCGGTCGAAAAGAACGATGGGCTGCATGATCAGGTCGTCGAAATCCATGGCGTTGTTGCCGCGGAGTTGTTCCTGGTACGCGTGATAGAGGGGCGCGATTTTCTGGTCGAGGAAATCCACCGCCGCGCGGGAGACCTCCTCCGGCCCCTGCACCGCGTTCTTCGCCCGGCTGATGCGATTGCGCACGGCCCGCGGTGCGAACTGGTCCGCGTTCAGGTTTTGCGCGTTCATCAGGGACTTGATCAGCCCGAGAGAATCGTTGGCATCGTAGATGGAGAAATTCCGCGAGTATCCCAGTTTATCCGCTTCGCGGCGGAGGATGCGGGAGAACATGGAGTGGAAGGTTCCCATCCATATCTGGTCCGCTTCGTCGCCCACCAGCACACGAATGCGATCCTGCATTTCGCGCGCCGCCTTGTTCGTGAACGTAAGAGCGAGGATATTCCACGGCTGTACGCCGGAGTGAAGGAGATACACGATCCGGTACGTCAGAACGCGGGTTTTTCCGCTTCCGGCGCCGGCCACTACCAGGACCGGACCGTCGCCGGTTTCCACGGCTTCGCGCTGAACGGGATTCAGGTCTTTGAGAAATTGCATCTATGCCAACTGTGAGAACACGTGGATTTCAGAAAAGTACTTTGGAAAAGAGAACCGGCGCAGGTTCACTCGCCATGACGCGCCGATCGCAAGGTGTTCATCCCGGCCATACGGCCGAGTAATGTGATTGCCCGCGCTTTCAAAAACAAATCAGCCCGCAACACCGAGGCCGTGAGAAAAGTCATGATCCCTGTTCCGGGCGCATGGTCGGGAACAGGATAACATCCCTGATCGATTCCTGGCCCGTCATGAGCATGGTCAGCCTGTCGATACCGATACCCAGACCCGCCGTGGGAGGCATGCCGTATTCCAGGGCTTCGACGAAATCCTCGTCGAACGTCATCGCTTCATCGTCGCCACGGGCCCGGAGACGCGCCTGCTCCTCGAACCGTCGTCGCTGGTCGATCGGATCGTTCAACTCCGAAAAAGCATTGGCGATTTCCTGTCCCTTGATGAAGAGCTCGAACCTCTCCACCAGCCCCTCCTCGCTGCGATGCTTCTTCGCAAGGGGCGACATCTCGAGCGGGTAATCGAGAATGAACGTCGGCTGCAACAGGTCCGGCTGGACCGCTTCCGAGAAAATTTCATCGATGATCTTGCCCGCACCCATGCTCGGCTCCAATTCGATGTCGAGCGACGCCGCCACCTCCTGCAAGCGCTTTTCCGAGGCGCCCCGGAGATTCTCGCCGATCTTGCTTTCGATCGCTTCCATCATGGTCATGCGCTTGAACGGCGGGGCAAAGGAGATTGTCGTCTCCCCGAACGACACTTCCGCTCCCCCCGACACTTCCACCGCAATAGCGTGAAGCATTTCTTCGACCAATTCCATCATCCACTCGTAATCCCGGTACGCCACGTAAAGCTCCATCATGGTGAACTCGGGGTTGTGCGAGCGGTCCATGCCCTCGTTGCGAAAATCCTTTCCGATCTCGTAGACGCCCTCGAATCCTCCCACGATGAGGCGCTTCAGATACAGCTCATCGGCGATGCGCAAGTAGAGGTCGATATCGAGAGCATTGTGATGCGTGACGAACGGTCGCGCGGCCGCGCCTCCGTACTGCGGTTGCAGGATGGGGGTCTCGACTTCGAGGTAGCCGCGCTCATCGAGGAAACGCCGCATGGCGCGCACCAGCAGTGACCGCTTGATGAAGACTTCCTTGACCTCCGGGTTCACGATGAGATCCACCGCACGCTTGCGGTAGCGCAGTTCCTTGTCCTTGAAGGGATCGTACACGATCTTGTTGCCCTCCTCGTCCACCTTTTCCTTGACAACGGGCAGGGGGCGCAACGACTTCGCAAGGAGCGTGTAGTCCTGGACATGTACGGAGACCTCGCCCATGCGGGTCCGGAACACGAAGCCCGTGACACCGATGATGTCGCCGATATCCAGGAGCTTCAACAGCGCGTACCGTTCCACGTCGTCCTTGCGGAAGTAAAGCTGGATTTTCCCCGTGGAATCCTGGAGATGAACGAACGTCGCCTTGCCCATCCTTCGAAAGCTCATGATCCTTCCCGCTACCGAGACGTTGCGCTGGGGCGCGTCGTCGGTGAATGCATCCAGGATTTCCCGGGCATGTGCCGTTACGGGATAGCTGTAGGGAAACGGATTGATCCCGCTTGCGACGATCTCGTCCAGTTCCTGGCGGCGGCGCATCATCTGGTCGTTCAAATCGTCGTTCGGGTGGAGGTTTTCTGACATGGCATACCGGGGTCGTTTACAAAAAAGCAGTTTCTCAAGTTACGATGAGGGCCTTTGAATGTCAACGCCGTTCTCCTAAATTCGTGTAATAAAACACCTCCGCCCGGGAACATGGAGCCGAATACAACACATACCACCATCACAGCGCCACCCGGCCCATGGTACCGCCGTGCGCCCGCGAGGCGAGACACGGGATAGTTCATGGCTACCGGACTTTCATTCGAAGAATCTCCGCGTCTTCGGCTCTTCCTGAAGATTTTCATGGTCATCTTTGTCCTGAATTTTATCGGGGAAACGGCCGACGCTATCGAACAAGGCGACTGGAGCACCATCATCGGCCTGATCGTCATCCTCGGCGTACTCGGTTTCATCGCGGTTCATGCCCGCGAACAGGTGCAGGGACTCCGCCAGGCATACCGTACCCGTTTTCAGCAAGCGGGTGAAAAGGTCGGACTCAAGGACGCCATTCTCTTCTCGCTGACCTGGAGCAGGGAAATCTACGACAGCATCCCGGCCGACCGGAAACCGCTGGTCCGGACGGCGTTTCTCATGATCGCCATCGGCATGGGGCTGCTTACCATCGAACTCGGCTTCACCCATCTCCTGACCATCCTCATCGCCGGTCTGTTGATCCTTGCCGCTATCAATCTCCTGATCTGGATCGTGACCGAGGAGCGCGGCCAGATGGACATTCTCCGGTTCGAGGTCGAAACCGCGCGGCGGATGCAGCTCAGCCTCATGCCTTCCGGGAACCCGAAACTCGACGGATTCGACATTGCGGGCATGTGCATGCCCGCCAACACCGTGGGCGGCGACCACTTCGACTACGCCCGTCTGGGGGGAACGGAATCCCTGCTGGGCGTCGCGGTGGTCGACGTGGCGGGCAAGGGCATGGACGCCGCCATGACGGCGGTGTTCACAAGCGGCGCCCTCGCCAACGAGGTCCAGCACGAAACCGATCCCGCCACCATCATGAATCGCCTGAACATGACCGTCTTCAGCCGGAACAACAAGAAGAAATTCGTCTCTTTCCTGCTGGGAGCGCTCAATGCCGCAAACCGGACATTTACGTACGTCAATGCCGGGCAGTCGCGTCCCTTGCTGTACCGCGATTCCCGGGTCGAGGCTCTCGTCGCCCCGGGACCGCGTTTTCCACTCGGTGTCGTGCCAGACACGAAATACCAAAGCGATTCCCTGGAGCTAACCCCCGGTGACGCTCTGCTGCTCTTCACCGACGGCCTGGTGGAAGCAATGAACAAGGAGGGGGAACCGCTCGGCCAGGAGCGCTTGCAAACGCTGTTTCAAGAAACGATCGAAGAAGAGCGCGATTCCGAGGCCGTTCTCCGGGGATTGGTCCGCCGCGTCGAGCTGTTCACCGGCAGCGCGCCCCAGCACGACGACCTGACCGCGGTCGTTATAAAAGTTCTATAATTCCAGGCTCCGCTGCCAGTTGACATGCGCCAGCAGGATTCCCACGGCAACACCAACATTGAGAGAATCCATCGGCTCCTTCATGGGAATGCGAACCTGTTTCTCGCACAGGGAGGCGACGTCGCCGGGCAAACCGCTGCCTTCGCTTCCGATAACCAGGCACACCGGAAAATCCCACCGATAATCCCATAGAGAGCATGCGTCCGGCGATTCCGCCGTACCGACGAGGTGGAATCCCATTGCTTTCATCGCGGCCAGTTCCTCCCGCGCATTCACGCCGGTCCGGATCTCCAGGTTGAAGACCGCACCCATCGAGACGCGTACCGCTCTCCGCAAGTACGGGCTGCAGCTTGTCGCGCTCACGCTGACTCCTGCCACACCCATTGCCGCCGCGTTCCGCAGTATGGCCCCCATGTTCTCGGCATCGTTGATCCCTTCGAGAAACAGGCGCACCGAGCTTTCGTTTTTTCGCTCGCGTTCCGGTTCCAGCGGAGGCATTGGCGGCACCTCGGCAATCGCCATGATCCCCTCGTGGAGTTGAAAACCGACAATGGACTCGATCCGTGGTTTGTCGGCAACGTACACGAACAGTTCTTCTTCGCGCTCTCGCTCCAGGTCGTCCCGCAATTTCTCCAGCCACTCGCGTGTCAGTAGCACCGACTGAACGAGGATGGAGGAACGGAGAAGCTGGCGGACGACTTTGCCGCTTTCCGCCACGAAAAACCTGTCGGCAGTGGGAAAGGGCCGGTTTTTCAGGGAGGTAAACAACGCCCGTTCCTTGTTGGATAAATCGTCGAATGTCAGGATTCTCATTGTTCCGTATGTCGCATTGTATTGGAATTCCCTCGTCCGCTCCTACGGCAGACGCATATTGTGTAAAACTTGCATGAAAAAGAAATTCTTTGATTGATCGGCATACGCGCAACCCGCACTTTAGTAGAGGCTAACACCTCCTTAGGCGAACTTGATGAGCGAAAGCCTCCCCTGGCAGTGGGGGAGGCTTTTTCTTTGGCACGGCGAACTCCATTGCAAAGATAAAAGCAACAACCCTATTTTGCAGGAATGAAAAATCGAATTCGCATATCCGCCGTACTCCTGTGTCTGGCGCCAGTTCTCGCCTTGAGCCAGGACTGGAATCCCGGACCCATCGAATCCTTCACACTCGACAATGGACTGCAAGTTGTTCTTTACCGCGATACGACGCTGCCTCTCGCAGCCGTGGATATTTCCTACCGCGCGGGAAGCCAGCGGGACGTATACGGAAAACATGGTCTCGCCAACCTGGCGGGGACAATTCTCGCCAGTGGTACTCCCGGTATTCCCCTGCGGAGGATGATGAAGATCATGGACAGCGCCGACGCGACCTATGGTTTCATGATCGATGTTGACCGCCTCCAGTTCTGGTCGCTGGGTTCCTCCGCTTCGCTCCGCAGCTTGCTACATATTGAGGCGGACAGGATGCAATTTCCACCGGAGGATATTACCCAGGCGTTGTTCGACAGCACGAAGCAATTCGTTTTGCACAGGCTGGAACAAAAAAGCGACGCTCCCTCGTTCCAAATGAAAGCAACCATTTACCAGGCCATGTATCCTCCGGACCATCCGTACGCATACCTTTCCGAGGGCTTGAAAAAAGACCTCGCGTTGGTGTCGGTGCAAGACGTCCGGGATTTCATCCGGAGTTTCATCCGACCGAACACCGCTTCCCTTTGCATCGGGGGAAATATCTCTTTCGTGGAAACCCGGAAACTTGTGGAAGATTTGTTCGGCTCGATCCCTGGAGGAGAAACGCAATATTACACGCCGGTCGAGCCGCCCGCGCCAATGCAGAAGCCGCTCCGATTTCATACCGCCGCTCCTATCAAGTACACGGCCCTGTCCCTCATCTGGCATTCCGCTCCCATGGGCTCCGTGGACGAAGCGGCACTGTTCGTCCTGGCGCGGATCCTCGCGGGCACTCAGCAGTCACGCCTGCAAAAAGCACTTGTCCAAAAGAACCTCGCCCGCTCCGTACAGACCAACCAAATGAGCCTGGTACAAGACGGCATGTTCTGGTGTTCGATCAACTCCGGCCAGGAAACGAACCTGCTGCTCGTCTACAATACGGTCATGAACACGCTCCAGGACCTGATGACCGCTCCACCGACGCGGGATGAAGTACAGATCGCAGCCAATACCCTGCAACGCGAACTTTACGGCATGCTGGAAATGCTGGGCGGACCGGGAAGCCGAACGTACAGCTTCAACACCGGCAGTTGCTTCCTCGACGATCCCGCCTACATGCAGAAACTGATACGTGATATCAGGACCGTAACACCGCCGGAAATTTCCCGCGTGGCCCGGAAATACCTGCGGCCTACAAACAACACGGCCTTCAGTCTCGTGCCCGCAACCAGGCCCGGTCTCGCGCTCCCGGAAGAATAATTTCAGATACTACAGATCGAGAAGCCGCTCGGCGCTCACGAGGTCTTCGTATTCATCCCTGCAACGAATGAGGTGCGCGCTTGTCCCCGCAACCCCGACTTCCGCGGGCAGGCGTCGTGAATTGTAACGCGAAC
>JAADGX010000120.1 GCA_013152135.1 Chlorobiota bacterium | reverse complement strand
TGATCAGCATCATCGCCAATCCCGGCCTGCTGCATGATCCACTGCGCCAGCAGGCGATCAAAATCATCACCGCCGAGGGCGCTGTCACCACCGTTCGCATCAGGCCCTCCTGCTGAATCCACGATAACGATAACACCGAGCACAACCACCGCCGCCATCAGGATCCATACCAGCGGATGAATCGGCGCTTTATGATCGTCTCTAGCTTTTTTCTGAGCCATGCTTTCCTCGATTACTTTTGTGTTGAACGTGACAGATTGCGACGAAGTTCGGCGAGAACTTTTTCCATCTTTTCGGGGGGAAAATCCTTTTCCTGCATCGCTTCTTCCAGGGTACCCCATGCTGGCTCGCCACAGATCAAGCAACGGATGCCGAATTCCATGAGCAAGGAAACCGCATCTGGATACGATTCGACAAGCTCTTCGATCGTTGTATCAAGCGTAATGTCAGTGTTCATCTTCTTCCGTTCCGAACGTGGTGTTCGATACTACACAATCGTTTCCCATAGAATACGATGATTACAAACGGAAAAAGGTTCTTCTTGGAGAGTGTTTGTCAGGATCCTGCATTCCCCGGCACCTCAAAACCCAGCGCTTTGAGAACATGCAGTTAGTCGGGAAGATAATCGCCGGTCAATTTGTACGCCGGGAATTCCCGTCGCGCGGCATAGTGGTTCCGGTATCGGTGAAAGGCGAGACCGCGCTCATCGTCAGGCAGGTCGGCAAGTTCGCGAAGCTTCCTGTCATCCTGGTCGACCGGACAAACCTGCCGGATGATCCTGAAAAGGCGGTAATAAAGAGAAAGGTCGGGATGCAGCGCCGGGCGCGGCAACGAAATACTGGTTTCAACGTGCATACGATAATTCCACGTCGGCGAAACTCCGAGAAACGCGCACAACGCTTCGTAAACCATCTGCGTCCCGCGAATCTTTCCATCGAAGGCATGACCCGCGACGTGCGGAGTCGCAACGTCGATATAGTCCAGGACATCGGTTCGAAATGCCGGTTCGTTTTCGTGAACATCCAGCACCACCGCACCCAATATTCCCTGCCGGGCAAACTCGATAAGAGCATCGTGATCGACAACGCCTCCACGCGAAGTGTTGAGAAACACCGCCCCTTCCTTCATGGATGCGAATTCCTGCTTTCCGATCATTTTTGTTGTCGGCCAGGGACCGTGACTCGTCAACGGGACATGGAGAGTGACCACATCAGCCGCCAACGCTTCAGAAAGCGGACGATAGCGCGGATCGCCCGTTTCAGAGGCCAAAGGAGGATCGTTCAGGATTGGGATCATCTCCAACGCGCGAACCATCCGCTCGACCTCGGTTCCAACATGCCCGACCCCGATGATGCCGACACTTTTTCCCCGCAGTTCGAAACCGCGACGTGCCGCTACCAGCAACAAGGCCGTAACAACGTATTCCGCGACGGACCGGGCGTTGCACCCGGGCGCATACGCAAACCTGATCCCTCTCTCCCGCAAGTATCGTACATCCACGTGATCGAAGCCCGAAGTGGCCGTGGCCACGAACCGGACGGAACTTTTACGCAGCAAATCCTTGTTGACTACTAATGAAGAACGGCAAAGAAGCACATCACAACCAGCAAGCATGGAACTGTCGAAATCCGTGGATTCGAAAAGCCTGACCCGGCCCAAATTCTCACAGGCTTCCTTTATGAAAGGGTTGCTTTTATCCGCCAGTATTGTCATTTTCCCGGTAACTGAAATTCCATTCTCCTGCGCGTGGCATGGGGAAGCGCTTCACAACCGCTCCCACCGTGGATAAGATACATTATCCTCCCGGAAAAAAGATACCAACGATTCTCATCTCCTGCTGAACGGATAATTAGTGGTTGTCAAGAAAGCATTCAATACTTCGAACTAATTCCTTATTCACAATAAAAATGAGGTCACTACCCCTATGAATAGACGATCGTTCTTTTCCCAGGCTGGCCTGACCGCTGGTGCACTTGTTGTTGCACGCAAGGGAGGATCGGCGAAAGGCCGCGGCGGCGATAAGAACAAAAAGCCGCCTCGCGAGCAGTACCAGGCGAGTTTGAAAGGTTTGCCGGAGACAAACCGGATCCGTCCGAAAGTTGCCGCAGGGCTGGAACCGTACGTCCCATCCGAGCAACAACCCTGGGACGAACAACGGGTGGGCCATCTCTTGCGACGAACAATGTTCGGCGCCAAGCTCGATCACATCAAGATGGCGCTCAAGAAGGCTCCCGGTGAAGTCGTTGACATGCTGCTGGCCGATAAACCGCTCCCGAACCCGCCCGGAAACTGGGTGAGTGAAAACTGGGATTACGATGGAAGCAGCAGCGCCGACCGAAAGCGCGATGCCGGACGCATGAAACAATTGCGCAACTGGTGGATCGAGTTGATGCTTTCCGATGAATTCTCCATCCGCGAGAAACTCACGTTGTTTTGGCACGACCATTTCGCCACGGAATATCTTACCGTGCGGTGCCCCCAGTGGGAGTACGGGTACCTCAACACGTTGCGAAAAAACGCCCTCGGGAATTTCAAGCAGTTCGTCACCGATATGACGACGGATCCCGCCATGCTCGATTACCTCGACGGCCGCTTGAGCACCAAGGGACGACCAAACGAAAACTATGGCCGGGAGCTTCAAGAATTATTCACAATGGGAGTCGGTAATTACACGGAAGACGACATCAAGGAAGCCGCCCGCGCCTTGACAGGCTGGACGATTCCCCTTCTCGTGAACCAGCGTCCCCGGTATGTCTGGGCGATCCAATCCGCATTCGTCCCGAGTCGGCATGACGATGGAGAAAAAACCTTTCTCGGCCAGACCGGGAACTGGGACTACAAGGACATCATCGATATTATCTTTCAGCAGGACGTCACTGCCAAGTTCATTTGCAGGAAGCTCTACCGGGAGTTCGTGTACGAAGTCGCGGATGAAACCATCGTGGATCAACTCGCACAGATTTTCCGGAGGAACAATTACGATCTCAAACCGGTGCTGTCCACGCTCTTCAAAAGCGCGCACTTCTTCGACAATGCCATGATCGGCGCCCACATCTCGAATCCCCTTGAATTCGGCATAGGCAATTGCCGTTCGCTGAACATATCGAATTCCAACATCGACTATCTCTTCCTCGAGGGCAAAGTATTGGGGATGGAGATTTTTCAGCCGCCGAACGTAGCGGGATGGCCGGCGTACCGAACCTGGATCAGTTCGAGCTTGCTCCCCACGCGATGGGCGTTCTCCGACTCCATCGTGAACGGTACCATGCCGTCGAAGTACCGGTTTAAAGTCGACGTCCTGGCGTATGCCAGGCTATTTGATGATCCCAACGACGCGCGGCAATTGGTCACGGATATTGCCACACACCTGATCAACTATCCCATGAGCCAAAACCAGTTGAACTTCCTCCTGGATGCATTGCTCCAGGGTGCGCCGGAATATGAATGGAACATCGATGCTCCCAACGCGGAGTTCAGACTGCGGAGTTTTTTGGTAGCCTTGTTGCGGATGCCTGAATCCCAACTGAGTTGATTGAAACGGAAAATGTCAAACAACCTTGGAAAATAAACTATGAAACGTCGAGACTTTATTACAAAAGCGGTACCGACAGGTGTGGCGGCAACGACGCTTCCGTTTCTCATGGACGGCGCGTCGTTGAAAGCGTACGCATCCTCTCCCCTCTTCGCCCAGTTGGCAGCGGCAGCACAGACTGACCGCGTCCTCGTCGTGCTGTTCCTGGACGGTGGCAACGACGGGCTGAATACCGTTATTCCTCGCAACAATCCGGCGTACTTCAACGCGCGACCCAACCTCGGTATCAAGAATTCCCTGCCCATCAACGATACACTTGGATTTCATCCCAAGATGACCGGGTTCGATACGCTTTACAAGGACGGACGAATCGCCATCGTCCAGAACGTAGGCTATGAACGGCAAAACCGATCTCATTTCCGTTCCACGGACATCTGGTTCACCGCCTCGGATTCGACGGAAGTGCTCAGTACCGGCTGGCTCGGGCGGTACCTCGCGGCAACCCACCCCGATTATCCTGATGTCTTTCCGGACCACCCCCTGGCAATTCAAATCGGCAGCACCCTTTCCCTGACATTCCAGGGACCGAAGAGCCAGATGGGGCTTGCTATTACAGACCCGGAGCAGTTTTACAACCTGATCCAGGGGACCGATATCAGCGGCGGCGACCCGCCTCCCGACACACCGGCCGGTCATGAGGTAAAATTCATCCGCGGTGTCGCGCTCGAAGCATTTACATACGCGGGACCAATACGCGATGCGGCGAACAACGCCACCAACCAGGTGCAATATCCCAACCTGACAACCGGCGGAAATCTGCCCGGCCAATTGCAAATCGTCGCCCGGATGATCGCCGGAGGTTTAACAACGCCGGTTTACATGGTACGGATCGGGGGGTTCGACACGCACGCGAACGAAGATACCCGCCATCCGGTGTTGCTGGAGGCAGTCAGCCAGTCCGTGGAGGCATTCATGCAGGATCTCAAGGCCCTTGGCGTGGAAGACCGCGTTCTCATCATGACCATGTCGGAGTTCGGACGCCGAACAAAGGAGAACGGTTCAAAGGGTACGGATCATGGCTCGGCCGCTCCACATTTTCTCATCAGTCCAAAGGTTCGTGGTGGCATATATGGGCACGACCCGGATTTCAGCAACGTGGATCGATCAGGAGATTTCATCTATCAGTACGACTTCAGGCAGATATATGCATCGATTTTGGAGCAGTGGTTCGGTGTCCCCGGCGACATCATCAAGCAGGCTCTTCTCAGAGATTTCGCCACGATTCCCATGATCGAATCCCCGCCGGTCGGGGTTGATGATCCGGCTTTCGCCAACGGATTCGTGCTCGAGCAGAACTATCCGAATCCGTTCAATCCGACTACACGGATCTTTTTCAACACACCGGGAGGGAAAGTACGGCTGACCATCCACGACGAGTCGGGGCGTATCATCCAGACCTTGGTGAACGATCACGTTGCGCCGGGTCGGCACGAGGTGACCTTCAAAGCCAGGAATCTCGCCAGCGGCACGTACTTCTACCGGCTGGAAAGCAACGGTTTCAAACAAACCAAGGCGATGACCCTGGTCCGTTAAACGTGATTCGACATCTCTCTCCAACGAAGGGCGGCTCTCTGCCGTCCTTTTCTTATGCTGGAAAGCCATCGCCCGCCGCTGGTCGGTGTCCGCGTGATTTATTATCCGGGCTTTTTCCGGATGCGTTGCGACCTTGGAAAGCCAGAAGCTGACCCCCGCTCTGAGAGGGAATATTTATTGCTCCCTGCAGGAAGACAGCTTGTCCTGCGACAACGAAAGCTCGAGGTTTCGGTATCATGGACAGTGAACGTCGTATTATCAGGATCGCGCCGGGAAGAACCAGCCTCAAAGCGGATCCAAGGTTTCTCCATCGCTCTCTATTCCTGGAGACAAGGACGAGGACAAAAAAAGGCTGTCTTCCACTTGAAACCGGAGACAGCCTGGTACTACAACGTGACAGGTTTACCAGTCGGTTCTGACCTGACCGAAAACTTCCAGCAAACCATTTACATGTTTCGTGGGATCTTTTATCCTTCGTTTATCAGGATTGTCGGGATCGATTTCCACCGTTTCCGCGTGGCAGACCTCGCACGTTTCCAGTTTTACATGGGTGCCACCCGGAAGCGGGTTACCAGCGGCGGCGTCGCCGTGACAGGAACCGCATTTCTCGTAATCATCCCCTCCGTTCCACGTAGGGTTGAGATGATTTCCATTGGTAAAGTTCCCGTGACAGTACACGTTTTCGCACGTGTTCGTCGCTGCATTATAGACAGGCTTGCCCTGCGTGCCCACCGTAACGGTGTCAACGAGGCCCCGCAGCCTGACCTCCGCCTGCATCGGGGTCGCGGAATCGACGTGCAACGGATCGTCATACGTTTGCGGCACGTGATGACACGTCTGGCAGGAAAGGTTGACCGTTTTCTTCATCTCGTAGAGATGCTTGACATGCGCGCCGACCTTCGGGTCGGAGGGGGAAACTGCTCCTTCCAGAGATTCCGGCGGATTCGGACGCTTTGTCACGGGATCTCCATGACACGTGTAACACGCCAAGGGGCCGCCATCCGCTTGCACGTGGCAACCTGATCCATTGCACGAGGCATCGTTCGAAAGCAGGCCGCCGCTGAAATCCTTTTCGTGGCAACTGGTACACTGCGTGAAATCGAATCCCCTGCCTTTCAGAGTTGCGCCATGGAAAACGGGTGAATCAGGTGTCGTCCATCCTGGCGGATGATACTCAGCGCCGTGGCAGCCGCTGGCATTGCATGATCCGGCGGTGCCGGTAAGGTTGCCGGTTCCATGGCAGCGGAGGCAATAGGAATAATCGCCGTTCAGGGTTCGGGCATACTCCGCATGAAAGTTTGAGGTTCCCGTTCCACCCCAACCTTCAGCGTGCACTCCGATGGCTTCAGGCGAAGACGGAAGCGGTTCCTTGAGATCGCTGCTACAGCCGATCATCAGCCCGGAAACAACAAGGACAGCGAGAACACAATTTTCAATTCGTTTCATAATCGATTCTCCTTCACCTGGGTACGACACCGGAAGAGTGACACACGGCGCATACCGGATCCTGGCCTTGCACGTCGTGGCACGTTACACAGCTCTCCAGATCCATGTTCGCCGCCCGGGCATGCCTGTTCAGGGATGATGTTCCGGGAATGGGCACGCTCGCCCAACCCGCCAGTTGGTGGGATTGTGGAAGGATCCTGGCGCCGTTACCATCGAGGCCATTCTGGTGACACGGGGTACAAAACGACTCACGCTCGTGGCACGTCGTACACCGGCTGGATTGGGCCCTGGCATCGAAACCATGGGTGTACCGATAGTTAAGACTATGCCGGAACTGCAAGGTCAAGTTCTTTCCGTCGTCCATGCTTCCCGGTCGGGCGTTAAACGGCATGGCAAAGTTGTCCTCTCCTGATGGAAACGGCACGATATTACCGGGCGCATGGCATTCCTGGCAAAAGCTCGTACTGTGACAGGAAGCGCATTTCTCCTGCTCCGCGGTCATGAGAGCAATCCTGCCGTGGTTTTTCTGCCAGTTGACACGCCGATGCGTCGTCGGAATCAAACCCGCAAGCGTCACGTGGCAATTTTCGCATGTACCTGTGGCGTTCGTGGTTCTTGTCACCGCGGCAGTCGCCGGAACTTCCGCACGCGCTGAATTATGGCAACTCGTACACGTTTCCATCGAGGGATAGGGATTCCGACCAGCCGTGTTTTCCGCGACAGTAATGCCTGCGTGGCATACTGTGCACTCCATTGCCAAATCATCGGTGTGACGCTTGTGATTGAAGTACAACCCGCGGTCGACGGGCGTGATATACGATTTATCGAGAGGATCGTGGGCTGTAAGATTCCAGAAGCCCCTCACATCGGGTTCATCATGGCAATCAACGCATACTTCCGGTTTGGGCACAAGGTTGTCTTTT
>JAADGX010000301.1 GCA_013152135.1 Chlorobiota bacterium | reverse complement strand
CCAGGGGTGACTCCGACTCCGCTCAGGGCTACGGGAAAAATGAGCTCGATGCCGGTCAGGTCGGCAGGTTTTATCTTCGGGTCGAGCACGCGCAGGTTTTGCGTCCAGAGGATATCCCACGATTCGCCATCCTGGGTGTGATTCCGTCCATGCAGCCCACCCACTGCACCAGCGACATGTACTGGGCGGAAGCCCGGCTTGGACCGCGACGCGTACGTGGCGCGTACGCCTGGAGGTCGCTTCTCGACACGGGCGTTATCATTCCAGGCGGAAGCGATTTCCCGGTGGAAAGCCCGGATCCCATCCTCGGCATCTACGCCGCCTGCACGCGGCGGGACACCAGCGGAGTCCCATCGTCGCAGGAAGACATCGACGAACATTTCCAGCTTCCTCCCGGGTCCCTTCCCGATTCCGCCCGCTGGAGCAACGGCTGGTACGCCTTCGAGAGGATGACCCGCGAAGAAGCCGTCCGCGCTTTCACGAGCTGGGCTTCCCGTGCGGCTGGGCAAAACCATGAAAAAGGATCCCTGGAACCGGGCAAAGCAGCGGATTTCGTAGTGTTGTCCGGCGATATCATGGAGGTTCCCGCCCGCCTGATCCCGCGAATCCGCGTCCTGGAAACGTGGATCGACGGAAAGCGGGCGTACGCCGCCGACGGCCATTGATCGAAACAAAAACCCTCCCCGGACGTAGGCAGAGAATCCGTTCTCATCTTTCACGGCCTGATTATTCCAGAAAAATCCATTATTTTGTAAATTATGTACTTGTTCTCAATATCATTTACCGGCTTCTTCGTTACATGGCTTCTCCTGTTCCTCGCTCCGGTCGACCGAGGTTCCGCGCCCGAAGGAGCGGACAGGGTCATAACCGCCGGGAACCTGCAAGCGCACGTAACGTACCTTGCCTCCGACGAACTGGGCGGCCGGGGAACGGGAACAGAGGGTTTTCGTAAGGCCGGGGACTATATCATCCAGTATTTCAAATCCATCGGCATACAACCCGTCAACGGCTCGTACGAGCACCATTTCAACCGCTACCGGCTTTCCCTTGCCGACGTCGAATCGCAACATCTCGAGTACGTGGCCCCCGCGGGCATGCGAACGACATTCAACATCAAGCAGCACTTCCTGCCGTTCCTGGCCTCCGGTAACGGCGACGTCACGGCCAACGCGGTGTTCGCCGGTTACGGGCTGGTTCTCCCGAAGCAAGACTGGAATGACTACGCGGGGAAAACCGTTCAAGGAAAAATCGTGGTGATTTCTGCCGGGAGACCAGGGTTCCTGGCGCATAAGAACCGCAGCCTCCTCGAGCAACTGGGCACATCGTCCCGGATCCGCGAGGCAGTGGAGCGCGGCGCCGCCGCCGTGGTCATTATTCCGGACCTCGTCAAGCAAAGCGGAATGACGCCCCAGGGATACTTGTGGTCCTCTCTCATGCACACAAGGCGATCGCGCATTACGCCTACCATCAGCGCCCGCAAGGGTCTCAACGTCGTCGGGGTCAATCGCGTGGTTGTCAACGCGCTATTCGGGAGTCTCGATACGGTCCGTTCGATGTTCAGGGTCGCGGACAGCTTGCGTACGCCGCCGGTATTCGACCTGCGCGGGAAGCTGCGCGTCGCCACCGCCCTCAAGTTCGACACGCTGACCAATCGCAACATCATCGGCTTATGGCCGGGTGGCGACGAAAACCTGAAGCACGAATTGGTAGTGGTCGGCGCGCACTACGATCACCTGGGAATCAGCAGGACCGCCGTCAAGGGCGACAGCATTCTCAACGGCGCGGACGACAACGCCTCGGGCACGGCCGCGGTCATGGAAATCGCGCGCGCGTACACGCGCTGCGACATCCGTCCACGTCGCAGCATTCTCTTCATTCTCTTTGCCGCCGAAGAATTGGGACTGGTCGGTTCGCGCGCTTACACCGCCAACCCTTCCCTTCCCATCGAAGACCACGTGGCCATGCTCAACCTGGACATGATTGGCCGCAACAACCCGGATTCGCTTTCGATCGGGGGTGTCGACCGATGCCCGGAATTGAAACAGATCAATGAAGAAGAAAATGCGGGGATCGGTTTTACCCTGGCTTACAACGTGGAGAGTTTCTTCTACCGGTCGGACCAGGCCAGTTTCGCACTGAAGAAAATCCCGGTTATTTTTTACTTTACCGGAGAGCACAAGGACTATCATCGCGTTACCGATGAAGCCGACCTGCTCAATTACGACAAACTCGCCAGGGTGGCGCGGCTCGCCTTCCGCACCAGTTGGCGAGTGGCGGACCTCGATCACAAGCTGCAATACACGGAACCGGGCTACGGGTCCGTCCGGTGAACATTTTCGTCAAGATCAAAGAGGATGTATTCATTCATGCATAAGTGCTTTTACCATGCGTTTGTACCGGTTTTCATGTTGATTGCTTTCACCGCGTCGACGGCGCAGGAGGTTCACCTGCAGTACCGTTTCGAACCTGGAAAGACGTACAGATACAAGCGCGTCATTTCTTCGAACGTGACAAGCACGATTCCCGGCCAGGGCGAGGTTTCGTACGAGCAGAAGGTGGAAACACCCGTCACCCTGACCGGCATCTCCGCGCCCGAAGGACTGGTGGGTTTCCAGTACCTGCAAGACACCGCTTTCGTTGAATCAACCTCTTCCATACCGTCGGCAATGGACTTCCCCAGCATCGCCTCGCTCCTGAACCACGTCCGCATTGCGTTCACCATCACACCAAGAGGAGTTATTCGCAACGCCAGGCTCCTGGATTCATTGCCGTCCTCCGGTAGACCCATGATGTACGCGGCATTTACGGATTCCGCCCTTGCCGCGTGGGTCATGCCGTTCCGCACGCTGCCCGACCGCGCATTGAAAGAAGGGCTTCGCTGGTCGGTCAATCAGAGTGACACGATCTCACCACAAGCGGCGACCAAGGGTGCTGCGTTCAAGAGCTCGACCATGATCACGCGGGAAACCGGCGAGTACGTCGTGAAAGGATTCGAGGAATTCAAGGGAATGAAATGCGTCCGCCTGAACTGGAACATCACACAAAGCACCGAGTCCGAAATGGAAACGAACAACATGGAAATGTTCATGGAAGTGGAGACAAGATACGAAGGTTCCATGTTGTTCGCGTACGAGGAAGGCATTCTTGCACACCTGGAAGAGACCCAATCCAGCACGCAGACAACTTCGGTGTCGGGCCAGCAGGAAATGGTAGTCCCCGCATCCACAGAACAGAAAACAACATTAACATTTATACCTTAACAGGAGCTATTCCATGAAATACGCCGTCTCACTCATCACCATCCTCATTCTCACGACGCTGGCGTCCGCGCAGGAGCTTGTCCCCGTTTACCATTTTGATAAAGACAAGTCGTACCGCTACATAACGGACTTCAAGAGCGATATCAACCAGGAGATGCAGGGACAAACCATGAATATCACCTCGGAAGGCACGCTGTCCTACGTGGTAAAACTTGAAGAGGTGCTGCCGAACAATAATTACCGCATGAACATCACGGTCGAGAACGCCGTCGTCACCGTCGAGTCTCCCCAGGGAACGCAGAACCTCGGAAAGGACCTGGCGGGCTTGAAAATGGGCTTCGTCATGAAACCCAACGGAGCTATCGTCGAGCGCGACAGTATCAAAGCGTCGGGAAATCCTTTCATGGCACAGATCGTAAAAGGGCTTGAGCAAGTCTTCCCGGAGATGCCTTCCGAAAAAATATCCGAGGGATACGAGTGGACGGAAGAAAAAATCGACACCGCCGAGGGAGGAATGACCACGAGCAGAAAAATCGAGTACTCGGTCACCGGCGTTGTGGAAAACAATGGACGCAAATGCCTGGAGATATCCTTCAAAGGAGAAATGGAAGTCAATGGTACAGTCACACAGGGCGGCATGGACCTGACCGTCAATGGTGACGGCGAGGTGTCCGGAAAGATGTACTACGATTACGAGAATAACATCATATCCGCCTTCGACATGGAAACGGTCATGGATCAGCTCATACAGAGCCCCTCCAATCCGCAGTTGCGCATCCCGATGCTGAGCAACACCACACTCAAGATGGAACTGACAACGGAGTAAACGGGCAGGAACCCACATCATGAAGGAGTTGTCTCTGTTTATTCCAGGGAAATACCGCGCGGCTCGTCTTTCCAACCGCGACACATTGACCGCATCCGGAAAGGCATGGTAGGAACCCGGCGGTTCGCGTTCCGGTTCCTGCCGCTTCTCGCGGCGTTCCTCGTCTTCAACCATGCGCTGGAGGCCCAGGACGTCTCCGCCCGCGAGTACGCCCAGCGACGATTGTCCGTGATCGAAAAGATGGACAGCGGCGCAGTGGCGGTGTACCTGGCCGGCACGTTGAAAAACCGCAGCAACGACATGGATTTCGAGTTCGTGCAGGACAAGAACTTCCTGTATCTCACCGGCTATCCGGACCCCGGAGCAATACTCTTCCTGAGCAAGGACGAATTCACGCGCGGCGACAATCCGATACACGCCCTCCTGTTCGTTCCTCCTTCCAATCCCGCCACGGAACAATGGGTCGGCAAGCACATGTCCGGGAAAGAAGCGCGAACCGTGCTGGGATTACGTAGCACTGCGTCCACGACCGATTTTCGCGCCTTCATGGACTCGACGCTCAAGACGAAACGCCTGCTGTACTATGATCCGCGTATCAGCATTTTAACGACGGACAAGGTTCTCAACGTGCGATTGCGCACGGGACGCGAATTCCGGAAAGCGGTCTCGAAACTGTACCCCGAGCTGACCTTGAAATCCGCTTTCCGACTCGCAGCGAGTCTGCGCGCCCGGAAGTCTCCCGCCGAGCTCCGGCTCATGCAGAAAGCCATCAACGCGACAGTGGACGCCCATCTCGAAGCGTTCCGCAGCGCCGAGCCGGGCATGTTCGAATACGAGCTGGAGGCCGTCATCGAGTACTGTTTCCGCCGGAAGGGCTGCGACGGTCCCGCGTTTCCCAGCATCGTGGGATCGGGACCGAACTCCACCACGCTGCACTACGAAAAGAACACGCGGCGCATGCGCAAAGGCGACATGGTGGTGATGGACGTCGGGGCCGAGTACGAAGGCTATTCGGCAGACGTCACCCGCACCATTCCCGTGAGCGGTGTTTTCAGACCCGAACAGAGGGAACTGTACGAGATCGTCCTCAAAGCGCGGGAAGCGACCCTCGCCGCGGTGAAACCGGGCGTCCGGCTTTTCGAGCTCACAAATGTCGCCCGCGAGATCATCGACGCGGCGGGATTCGGAAGATACTTCAATCACAGTGTAAGTCATCACCTGGGTCTCGACACGCACGACCCCGTCGGTTACGGCCCCTTGCGCGAAGGCAACGTCATCACCATCGAACCGGGCATCTACGTTCCGGAAGGCGCGGACGTGGACCATAAGTACTGGAACATCGGGATACGTATCGAAGACGACGTGCTGGTGACAAAGGATGGATACGAGCTTCTCACCAAGGATCTGCCTGTGGAAATAGAAGCAATCGAAGCCATCATGGCCGAGGAAGGCATCGGGAACCTGCCGGTGGGGCGCGAAAAGAACCTTCGTTGAACAATGACAGTCGTCAATTTCGTTAAGTCGTAAACACCTCCCTGAAACTCCCAGTCGCTTCTTTCGTACTTTTTAACCGATTGGATTTCAGAACAAAAGGAGCGAACCATGAAAAGTTTCCTTACCATTTTTATTACTCTTTCCCTGGGCGCGCATCTTTGCCTTGGAGCGGGCGCGGCCTCTCACGACCGTGAACTCCCCCCTGCCTTGACCATGCCGCCCGCCACCAGCACCGGGATAGCGGACAGCTTGAAAAAAGCGAAAAAGCTGAAGCAGCTCCACGAAAAAATGGAGCAAAAACTGGCGGAACTCGAGGAGAAAATTCACCGACTGGAAAAGGAACTCGATCAGGAATCCCGCCCTGACAAAAAAGATCTCAAGCAAGAAATCAAGCAGCTCAAAGAGAGCATCAAGGCTTTGCAAAAAGAAGCGGAGGAACTCCGGGAGCAATCGGAGGAGATCCGGCAATCATTTGAGAAGCGTTACGTTTCCGATGAAGACGCGGTTATACGGATTTCCGAGGACTTCAATTTGGCAAGCGGTGATTCCATCCACTCCGACGTCGTGGTCATGGCTGGCGACGTCACCATCGCGGGTACCCTCGACGGCGATCTCGTGGTCATGGGCGGCGACATCGAGCTGGTGGAGGGAGCGACCATCAATGGCGACGTCGTGATCATGGGAGGGTCGCTCGAGCGCGACGACAACGTTACCATCAACGGCGAGGTGGTTACCGTGGATTCGTTCATGATGCCCGATGGGGTTGACCTGCATAACGATGGGAAGGATACACGGACCGAAACCGATTCCCTCGATAAAGACAGGAAGGTGTTCGATGTTCCGGATTTGGATCTCGTGTGGAAATTTCCCAATCCCGACATGGACTTTTATTCATTGACGAGTCCTCTCCAGAAGGCCTTTTTCCGCTACAACCGTGTGGAAGGCATATACATCGGCGTTTCGAATCCCCACGACGTCGAATGGGAATCCAAACCCATTCTCCAGGGCCCGTTTACGGTCGGTTACGGATTCGCTTCCCACCGCTGGCGCTACAGCCTGGGACTGTACATTCCGCTGTATTTCGAGAACCAGGTGTTTGAACTCGGCGGCGAAGGTTACAGCTACACCGATTCCAAGGATCAATGGATCGTTGGACGTGACGAGAACACGTTCACGTCGATTATCGCCCGCGAGGATTTCATGGACTATTTCGGACGGGAAGGCTTTACCGTTACCGCGAGCTGGTACACCCGCACGCAGGAGGGTATCGGCACGCGGCTGCATATCGGGTACCGGCACGACACGTACAGAAGCCTGCCCAAGAACACCGAGTGGTCGGTCTTCGGTGGCGACAAAATCTTCCGGCCCAACCCGGCAATCAACGAGGCCAACATCATCAGCCTCTTCATTTCCGCCGCCCTTACGAACGTCCTGGAAATCGACGACCAGCTTGAAGGATGGTCGCTGACCGGGTCGGTCGAGCTGGCGGGCGGACCCGTGAAGGGCGACTTCGACTACAACCAGTACATCATCGATGTTCGCCGCTACCAGCCCCTGGGCCGCGTCGCCAACTTCAACATCCGCGCATACGCGGGATTTGCGGACGGGACCGTCCCTCTCCAGAAATCATTCCAGATCGGAGGCATCAGCACCCTGCCCGGCTTCCGGTACAAGGCCTTCGAAGGGACTAGCGTCGTGCTCATAAACACGGAGATCGTGGTCAACAATCGCTTGTCTTCGCGCACTTCCGGCTGGATAAAAAAGCTCGCCAGTATCTTCAATCCCATCCTCTTCTTTGACGCGGGAGTAGTGGACCAGCCCGAACGAATCGTCTCCCGTTCCTACCGGAACGGCGCCCTTTCCACCGAAAATGGTTCGTCCTTCGGAAGCTGGTACTACGACGCGGGATTCGCCATCGGCGATTCGGACGGTGACTGGAGAATCGGCCTGGCATGGCCGCTGAACGGCACGGAGACTGGTGCGCGCTTCCTGCTGAGATTGACCCGGCCTTTCTGAAACCGGTCGGTTCATCCCCTGAAAAATCACTTCCAAGAGAAACCGATTCACCGTCGCTTTCCCGTCGGCGGTGATCCGTTTCCCGCCTGCCACCGAACCGGCCTCAATTCCGGCCGACGGTTTCAATAGCCTCCGCGACTGCATCCCGGCTCAACGGTTGCCCGTTATTGATCGATAATAATACGGACTCTTCCCGGTGGCTCAGGCAATACGTGGCAATAATCCGCATCTCGTTGATGTCCTCGATTGTGTGGTGAAACAGTTCCCGCTGCTCGTTCGTGAAGAACCGCTCCACCTGCTTCATGATTGCGCTTATTTTCGGTCGAACCTGGTCTATCATGTCGCGCCAGACCACGCGCCCGCCCTTGACGAGATGGACTTCCACCCGTGTCCGAAGCGCGGGCGTCAGGATCAAGAGGTTTTGCTCGCGAATGGAGTGCGCCATGATTTCCTGCTGCCGTATGACCCGCCGCAACATGCGCAGGCGGTCGCGTATTTCCGCCGCTGCTTCGAACCGCAGCTCCCGCGACCTCTTTTCCATCAGGCAGGTCAGGGATTCCAGGACGTCACCGTGTTTCCCTTGCAGGAACTGAATCACTCGCTTGACTTCCGCGCTATACTCTTCGGGCGTCTGCTCCTCCGCGCAGGGCGCACCGCACCGATTCATCCCGTGATACAGGCACGGGCTGTTGCCGGAGTCAGGATGGATGTTTCCGCCGCATTCCCGGAGCAGGAAAAGCTTGTTGATGATATCCAGCGTTGCTTCAACCACCCGGCGACTCGTGAAAGGACCGAAGTATTCCGCCCCGTCGTCCTCGACTTCATAGGTCCAGCCAAGAGTGGGAAACGCGTTCCGCCGATCAATCCACAGGAACGGGTATTTCCGGTATCGCTTGAGCTCGGTATTGAACCGCGGTTGCAGGCGCTTGATCTCCTTCGACTCCAGGAGCAGGGCGGAGAGTTCCGTTTCCGTGGTCTCGTGGGTAACGTCGTGAATGGCGCGAACGAGTTCGGCCACCTTCCTGGTCGTGCCGCCGCTACTGTAGAAATAACTGTTTACCCTGTCTTTCAGGGATTTCGCCTTGCCCACGTAAATGATGCGCCCGTTGCGGTCGTGAAAACGGTAGATGCCCGGCACCGGCGGGAGCTCGCTCAGTTTCGGTTTCAGTTTCCGGATACGATGCGGAGGTGGATTGTACCGCGAGACGGGCGTGAACTGGAAAGACAGGAGCTCGCCCACCTCGGTGATCTCAAACTCTTCTTCCAGCGTGCGGAGGAACTGGATCAAGACCCTGGCCGTGGTTTCACAATCTCCGGCCGCGCGATGCCGGGATGAATTGCGTATACCCAAGTGGCGCGCTACGTTGCCCAGCGATTTCGATCCGAGTTTCGGCAGG
>JAADGX010000130.1:714-8235 GCA_013152135.1 Chlorobiota bacterium | reverse complement strand
TGGAAGACGCCGTTGGTCATGGATACCGCATGTGTATTACACCGGATGGACCCAGGGGTCCCCGCCACGAAATGAAAATGGGCGCCGTCCGCCTGGCCCAAAAAACCGGGACCCCGCTGATTCTCTTTGCGGTGGGATTCAAAAAATATTGGTCCCTGCGAAGTTGGGATGGATTTCAAATCCCCAAACCGTGGACGAAAGCGATAATACTTATTCGCTGCATATCGATCGAAGAACTGGCGCCCGGGGACGGCGACCTGGAACCGGTGCGAAGGGATATCTCGCGGCGGTTGCACGAGATGAATGACGAGGCCCTGCGTCTGGCGCGGGCGGCGAGGTGACGGCGAAAACGACACGGAGATGGCTTAAACCGGCGGCGTTTCTCTTCCGTTCGCTCGTGCAGGCGCGCAACCTGGCTTTTGACCGGCAGTGGTTTGCGGTCAGGCATCCCGGCGTCCCGGTGATCTCCGTCGGCAATATCGCGGTGGGAGGGGCCGGGAAGACACCGCTTGTGGCTTTTCTCGCGGACATGATTTCCGGTTGGGACAGAAAGGTCGCCGTGGTCTCGCGAGGATACGCCCGGAAATCCCGCGGAACGGTGGTGGTATCCGATGGGAGCTCGATATTGGTCCCGGTGGAAGTATCCGGGGATGAACCCGCAATGCTGGCGCGGAAACTGCCCCGGATCGTGATCGTCGTGGACGAGGAACGCTACCGCGGGTGTCGTATCGCCGTCGAACGCTTTGGGGTCGATGCCATCATCCTGGACGATGCCTTCCAGCATCGTGCCTGTGGGCGCGATCTCGACGTTGTTGCTGTCGAAGCGGGAATGAATTTACAAGAAGAGGAATTGCTGCCGGCAGGACGGTTGCGCGAACCGGTCGCGAGCCTTGCTCGTGCTGATATCGTTGTCCTGACGAAGTGCCCGTCGTTGAAGGGCTGCGAGGATGAGGCGTCGAAACTATTTCACGCGTGCCGAAAACCGGTTTTTCCCGCTGCTTTCGAACCGGTGGCAATGGTGGACTGGTTTGAAAAGAGCGAAGTACGCATTCCCGAATCCGCGTACGTCGTGAGCGGTGTAGCGCACCCGGAGCGCTTTTTGGCCACACTCGGCGATTTGGGTGTCCGGGTTGTCGGATCGAGGATCTTTCGCGACCACCATTGGTTCTCCGATGAAGACGTGGCCTGGATTCTTGGGCGCGCTGCCGAATCCGGCGCCCGAACGATCCTTACGACAGAAAAAGACGCGGTTCGACTTGAACGATTTGCGCATTCGTTTTCACAAATTCCCTTGTATGTTGTTATAATGGAAATGAGATTGCTGCGTGATCAACAAGCGTTCAGCGCATTGATTGAGAAGGTGGTATCCGCCGGCGAGTTCAAGCGCCATGGATGAACATCCGGGACGGGAGGGGGGATCTCGATGCAAGGGAACCGACGATGGGGCGGAAAAATGAAGAATGACACAAGACGGTTCAGATGGAGGTGCGCGACGTCGTGGATTTCGATGACGCTGTCCGTTGTGGCGTTGTCTGCATTGATGGTTATGGTTGCCGGGTGCACACGGGAAGAAAAGGAAGTTCGGGGTTGGGTCTATGCACTGTCCGACACGCTGCCGGTCGCCAACGCCCGTGTCATGTTGAATCGCCCGCATTCACGCATCTGGAAGACGGACAGCACGGGGCGATTTCTCATGCATCTTCGACCGGAACGCATGGATTCACTGGTCATTTCCGCGCCGTCGAAAATCAAGCAACGGTTGCCGTTGCGGGCGTTCATGGAAGATTCGCTTGTCGTTTATCTTGAGAATGCCCCGGAAACGCTTTATACCGCTTTGGGTCCCATCCCCTTGACCCGGGTAAAAAAGAACCCCAATATCCGTCCCAAGCAACTGTCGAAGAATGAAATCCTGGAGATCGTCAGGAATCGATACCCTCGCGCCCGGATTCTGTACGTGGAATTCGTGCGGGTTCCTCCACCGGCGGATGACTACTGGATCATCGACATCGAGGATGGGCGGTATGTTGACGAATTACTCCTCGATGCCAGGACGGCGCGCCAGATCAATCCCGATGGGAAATGATATGTGCTGGAATACCCGAAGGGCGTTCGCATCGACGGCGGCGGTGGTCATGGCGTCTCGTTTCTTGAAGAACGTGGCGTCGGACGTCGTTCTCATGAAGAGAGACGGTAAGTGAAAAAGGCGGAAAATTTTTTATCTTGCCAGTCGAGCATCATTTTTGTAGCTTTTGAATCTCATATGGATACGGCGCAGAGCTGAACCGGTACAATGCAATACAACGGCGGATTTTATTCATGACTTTAAAAAAAATACACCTGGTAATATATCTCGCATTTTTTCTCATGGTTTCCGGGCAAAGTGGAACGATCCACGCCCAGGAAGCGGCGACCTGGAAAGCGGAACCTTCGCGGACGACGGTTTCAACCGGTGAGACACTGGTAATAAATGTTACCGCGGATATCAACGAAGGCTGGCACGTGTATTCCACGCACGGATACGACGAAGGACCGGTCCCGACAACGATTGAATTCCCGGAGGGTTCGCCCCTCGTCCTGGCGGGAAAAGTGAAACAACCACCGCCGATAGAGGAATTCGATGAAGCCTTCGGGATCAACACCGAGTACTACGAGGATGGGGTGACGTTCGAGGTTCCGGCACGGGTTGTTTCGGGAGCGCTCCCGGGGAAACGTACGGTGCAGATCGAGGTGACTTTCATGGCCTGCAACGACAGGATCTGTTTGCCCCCGAAAACAATCACGCTGGATTTTCCCCTCACGATTGAAAAGGGAGCGGAGCAAGCCACCGAAATCGTGACGGAAGACACCGGGAGTTCCGTTGTTTCCTCTCCAGAGGCAGATACGATATCGATTGCGGGCAATGCGCCGGCATCAACGGTAGCAAGCGACAATTCCAGGAGATCCACGTTCGGAGATGCATCCGAGGTCGAGGCGGCCCGGGAGCAGGGACTATGGGCCTACCTGCTTCTCGCCATGTCCGTTGGCGCGTTGGCGCTGTTGACGCCTTGCGTCTTTCCCATGATTCCCATAACCGTTTCGTTTTTCACCAAGCGCCAGGATCAAGACCGTACCCGTGGGGTCACCGATGCATTTGTGTATTCGCTGGGGATCATCGTGACGTTCACCGGCCTTGGGGTCCTGCTGGCGGTCCTGTTCGGTGCCGCGGGCATCAACCAGTTCGCGGCGAATCCATGGATGAACATCCTTATCGCCGGTATCTTCATTGTTTTTGCGCTCAATCTCTTCGGCATGTTTGAAATCCAGTTGCCGACTTCGATCATCAACAAGCTCAACCTTGCCTCCCAGAAAAAAGGGAACAGCTATGTCAGTGTTCTCCTCATGGGCTTGACGTTTACACTCACATCGTTTACGTGCACGGTTCCATTCGTGGGCACGGTCATGGTGGCTGCGTCACAAGGGGATATCTGGTGGTCCCTGGCCGGGATGCTGGCATTTTCCACCGTGTTCGCCATTCCGTTTTTCCTGCTGGCGCTCTTTCCATCGTGGCTGAAATCGCTTCCGAAGAGCGGGGGCTGGATGAATTCCATAAAAGTAGTCATGGGTTTTCTCGAATTGGCTGCCGCCATGAAATTTATCAGCAACGTGGACCTGATCTGGGGCATCGGCCTGTTGAACCGCGACTTTTTCCTGGCGATCTGGATAGCCATCGGGATCATCGTGAGCATGTATATTCTGGGCAAGATAAGGCTTCCGAACGATATGCCCGTGGAGATCACGAGTGTGGGACGGGTGTTGTTCGCCCTGTTCTTCATCGCCGTATCCATCTTTTTATACACGGGACTCAACGACCGGCCGCTGGGCGAGCTTGACGCCTTTCTGCCCCCGATGAATTACGAGGAAACGATTGAGGCCGCATCGGGAAACGCGGCCACGTCGCACCGCGCCTCCGGCGAGGATTGGTTCGCATCGCTGGACGAGGCGAAGCGGGTTGCGGCAGCGCAGAACAAGAATATCTTTATTGATTTCACGGGTTTCGCCTGCACGAATTGTCGATGGATGGAGGCGAACCTTTTCACGCGGGATGATGTCAAAGAGCTGTTCTCGCGCTATGTTCTCGTGCGCCTGTACACGGACGGACAGGGAGAGGAGTACGAGGAGAATCGCCGGTTCCAGGAAGATCGGTTCGGTACGGTTGCCCTTCCTTTGTACGTCATCATCGACGAGAAGGGAAGTGAAATCGCGCGTTTTCCCGGTATGACACGTGATCCTGGAGAATTCGTCCGGTTTCTTCGCCAAGGTCTGAGCAGGCAGGAAATGCTCTCCGCACGTCAGCCTTCCACCCCGATTGATACTATGTAGTACGTTGCCATGCCTACAACAATTCTAATAGTCGAAGACAACCCAGACAACCGCCTGCTCATTCACATGATCTTTCAGCGTTTCGTGAAAGATGATGTTCAACTTGTCGATGCCGGCGACGGCCTTGAAGCTGTGGAATACGTGTCTGCGAATACGCCCGATCTTATCCTCATGGATTTGAAGATGCCGAAAATGGACGGCTTCGAGGCGATCAAGAAAATCCGTTCCATCCCTTCCTGCAAAGATGTTCCCATCCTGGTGTTGTCGGCACAGGCAAACAAAGCTGACCTGGAGCGTGCACAGGATATCGGATCGAACGGTTTCATCACCAAGCCGATCAACATCCAGCACTTTATCAAGATAATCCAGGAATACATCTCGATTCCCTGACCGATGAAGGAATTGCAACGGACAGGAATGAATGCTCGAGATGGAAATAACGCGACGGTTTCCCGGAAGGCCGATCATGTACGGTTGTGCGTGGAGGAAGAAGTGTCATTTACGAGAAAAACCACCGGGTTCGAATGCTGGGAATTCCAGCATAACGCGCTACCGGAATTGAACTTGGACGAAGTCGACGCATCGTGCGAGTTCCTCGGCCGCCGGTTGTCGGTTCCGTTGATCATTTCCGGCATGACCGGTGGATACGAAGACGCGGAGCCCCTCAATCGATCACTTGCGCGCTTGTGCAACCAGGTGGGGATCGCGTGCGGTGTCGGCAGCCAGCGGCAAATGCTGGACGACAACAGGTTCCTCGGCTCGTATACCGTGGTGCGGGAGGAAGCGCCGGACGTCCCGGTCATCGCCAATCTCGGGGCCGCCGAAATCGCCCGGTTGAAGGATTTCAGCCTTGTGCATCGCCTTGTCGATGCCATCGAAGCCGATGCCCTGGCCGTGCATTGCAACCCTCTCCAGGAATTCCTCCAACCCGAGGGGAATCCCGAGTTCCGGGGAGCGCTGGAAGCAATCGGCCGGCTTGTCCGCGATCTGTCCGTTCCCGTCATCGTGAAGGAAGTCGGCGCCGGTATTTCCGGCCCGGTTGCCCGGCGGCTCGAGGATGCAGGAGTGCGGTGGATAGACGTAGCGGGCGCGGGCGGGACGAGCTGGGCGGGCGTCGAAATGATGAGGCGGGGAGAGCAATGCCTGCCGGTGTCGCATGAGTTCTGGAACTGGGGGATCCCGACCGCCGATGCCGTACGCGAGGTGCGGCACGTGGTCGATCCGGCTGTAAAGATCATCGCCTCGGGTGGGATTACGGACGGCGTGATGATGGCCAAAGCCCTGGCTCTCGGTGCCGACTACGTCGGTGCGGCGAGACCGGTCTTGCGGGCGCTGTGGAATGATGGTTTCGAAGAAGCGCTGCGACTTGTCGAAGGGTGGGCCAACGACCTGAAAGGCGTAATGTTCCTGACCGGTTCCCGCATGATTTCGGAATTGAAACAGCAATCTTTGAGGTGTGTTGCCCGTGCGCATTGACGGAGTGGAAAAATATGCGGCCTTGTACGACCGCTTCAAGGCCGAGATAGATTCTCGGCTTGCAACGACCGTTGCGCAGGAAAAACCGGTATCTATCTTCGAACCGGCGCGGTACATTCTGACAAGCGGTGGGAAGCGGATTCGCCCCGTATTGCTGTTGTCCTCGTGCCTGGCGGCCGGCGGGGATGTGGAAAATGCTTACGACGCAGCCACGGCGGTGGAAATTCTGCATAATTTCACCCTCGTGCACGACGACATCATGGACAATGCTCCCGCCCGCAGGGGACTGAAGACGGTCCACGAGCAGTGGGACGCCAATGTCGCCATCCTGCTCGGCGATGAATTGATGGGGTTGGCTTACCGGCAACTGCTGCGCACGACGAGCGGTGATCTGAGCGCAATTCTGAAATGCTTTACCGATGGAGTCATCGAGGTGTGCGAAGGACAAGCGCTGGACAAGGAATTCGAATCGGCCGATGCGGTCAGTATGGAGCAGTACTGGGAAATGATCCAGAAAAAGACGGGACGGCTCATGGTGATGTCCGCCGACATCGGCGCCATGATAGCGGAGGCGTGCGATGAGCATCGTCGGAGTATTCTCGAGTACGCAACGCACATCGGGCTGGCGTTCCAGATACTGGACGATCTTCTGGATGCGGTTGCGGATGATACGTTCGGAAAGGTCATCGGGCGGGATATCCAGGAGGGAAAGAAGACCTTTCTCCTCGTGGACGCCATGGAGCACGCGCGTGGCGAGACCCTTGATTGGCTCCGGGACGTGGGCCTGCGCCGCGTCGCCGCCGACGATGTGGTGGAGAAGGCAACCGTCCTGTTCCACGAGCTGGGTTCGATTGACCGGGCCCGGGAGCAGGTTTCGATGCGTACGGAAAAGTCCCTCGCCGCCCTTCAGCGTTTGCCTGAGGGGGAGGGGAAAGGTATGTTGGAGTGGTTCGCCAAAATGTTGTTGCATCGGTCGACCTGATTATGATCACGAAAGAAGTTACGGTGAAGAACAGGGCGGGATTGCATACCAGGCCAGCGGCGGCTCTGGTCAAGAACGCGGCGAAATTCAAATCCAATTTTTACATCACGAAAAACAACATGCGTATTAACGGGAAAAGTATCATCGGGGTCATGACTCTGGCAGCCGCCCAGGGAACGGTGTTGACACTCGAGTTCGACGGAGAAGACGAAGAAGAAGCCGCTCGCGCTATTGTTCAATTATTCGAGGACGGTTTTGGCGAAGAATAACCATAACACCCCGGCAACGCCGGTAAACGGGAAGAGCGAGAAAATTTTCCGTGGTGTCGCCGCTGCCCCGGGGATCTCGTTCGGGTTGGCATACGTGTACAATCAGATAGAGGTGGTTGTTCGCCGGACGAACATCACGTCGGACGAAGTCGAGAACGAATTGGGGATTTACCACCAGGCGCTGGAACGATCGGCGCAGGAGCTGGAAAAAATATACGCTCTGGCAAAGGAGAAGCTTGGGGAAGCGCTGGCCGAGATCTTTCAGGGGCACCTGATGATGCTCCATGACCCCGTTCTAAAGGAGGCGATTGAAACCCGCGTGCGCGAAAAGCTGCATAACGTGGAATACGCCGTCGCGAGCGAGTTCGAAAAATATGCAAGCCAGTTACGCGACAACGCGAACGACCTTCTGTACGAACGAATACAAGACCTGGA
>JAADGX010000130.1:0-705 GCA_013152135.1 Chlorobiota bacterium | reverse complement strand
GACCTGGAGGATGTTAAAAACCGCTTGCTTCGCAACCTCCAGCTCCGGCGTCTTACCGGTACCATCGAAGGAGGGCGGATCATCTTTTCCCGAAGGTTGACGCCGGCTGATACGGTGCTCTTCAGCCGTTACAACGTGCTTGGATACGTGACGGAAACCGGGGGGATGACTTCGCACGCCGCTATTATCTCGCGATCGCTGAACATCCCCGCCGTGGTCGCGGTGCCGGGCATCTTAAACGAAGTTCACGACGGCGACCTTGTTATCATCGACGGCTACAAGGGGCTGGTGTATATCAACCCGTCTGATGCTCACCTGGCGGAGTGCAGGAAGAAAATCGCCGAGATCGAGAATGTGACCAGGAAGCTTGAAACGTTGCGCGATCTTCGCTGCGAAACCAGGGACGGACAGGTTATTGAACTGGCGGCAAACGCGGAATTCGTGGAGGAAATCGATTACATCCAGCAGCAGGGCGCCGATGGCATTGGCTTGTACCGTACCGAACACCTGTACTTGTTGCGGGAGGAATTCCCGTCCGAGGAAGAGCAGTTCATGGTTTATCACGAGATTGCCGGGCGCATGCATCCAAAGCCGGTAATATTCCGCGTCTTCGATATTGGCGGAGACAAGGTCCTCGATTCAAGTGCGCGCGAAGGAAATCCTTTCATGGGATGGCGAGGCATCCGGCTGCTTCTCGATCAACCG
>JAADGX010000031.1 GCA_013152135.1 Chlorobiota bacterium | reverse complement strand
TATTTGGACAATTCTCTCCCGTAGTGGAATTCGTGCCGTCCGGAAGGCTGTTTCCTCCTCTCCTGGCGAATACATTTGAAGGCAGGGTGGGGACGCTGTTTCGGACGGACGGCAAGCTGCGCCTCGACATAGGAAACAGCATCGATGTCATCGGTATTGTGCTCGATTCCAATCGTGCGCGCCGGTTGACTATAGGCGCGGATTTCTTCACGTACACGGCGTTACGCGCGGAAGAGAACTTCCATTTTCCCGTGGAAGCCTCCGATTACCTGTTCGGAATAAACTTCAATTACGCCCGGAAGCTGTCCGCTGGAGAGCTCCAGGCGCGGCTCCGCGTCAGTCATATCTCGGCCCATCTCGTCGACGGCAGTTACGACGCTGGTGATGCTGCCTGGCGTTACGGAGGCCCCCGCGTGTACAGCAGGGAATTCATTGACCTGGTTGCGGCAGTCAAGCGGAAACATTATCGTTTTTACGCCGGTGTTCAATATCTTTTCCATGACGACCCGCCGGAGATACCAAACTGGTCGTACCAGGCGGGTCTGGAAATCTTCTTTGAGAACACGGTGAACAACTCGATGCATCCATATCTCGCCTATGATTTCCGTCTTGTCCCGGTTCGGGTCTACTCGGCCGTGCATTCAATTCAAGGGGGAATCAAGATTGGCCGATGGCACGGGCCCGCCCTCAATCTCTTCCTCGCCTATTTCAGCGGGAACAGTATACACGGAGAATTTTACGACCGTCGCGAAACGTACTGGGCGGGTGGTTTCAACGTCGATTTTTAGAAAGTCTCGTATTTGCGCATATGCCTCATTTGTATAGCATCAATCCATTTCTCGGATCTTCACGGTTCCTCCCCTTCGTCGCCAGGTTTAGCCACAAAATAATGGCGCGGTGGCCTGTTGACGGCACTTTCGCTGTGACCATCGACGACGGTCCGTGTCCCGGCACGACGGAAGCTGTTCTGGATGCGTTGGGAAGGGTTGGTATCAACGCTTGTTTTTTTCTCACGGGGAATGCTGCACGGCGCAACTCTCGACTGGTCCGGTTGATTGCAGAGAAAGGTCATGCGATTGGAAGCCATGGCATGACGCACAGGAGATTACCGCTGCTAGCCGGACGCGAAACCGCTGGCGAGATACGCGACTCCATCGCCTTGCTCCAGGACATAACCGGGAAACCGGTGCGGTTTTTTCGTCCGCCATATGGATGGTTTACGCGATCAATGCTCGAGGAGCTTCCCGAAACCACATCACTCATGCTCTGGTCGAACATGCCGGGTGATTTCATGAAATCCATGCGCCCGGAGCTGCTTATTACGCGCCTGCAATTCACGCTTCGGAGCGGTGACATCCTCGTCCTGCATGAACAACCGGGCCGTGTCGATATGACGAGTCGTGCTCTTGCCGCTCTTCCCGAAATCGCACGTGAAAAAGATTTGTCGGTCGCATCCTTCATCGAAGAGCGGGGTGGGGCGTTATGACCGCAATTGAGTATCTGCTTGTAACTGCGGTTGTTCTGTACGGCATCGAAGGTTTGATTTTCATCATCGGGGCCCACAAAGCGTCACGTGTACGGAGAAGCGAGTACCGGCCGTTCGTTTCTGTGATCGTCGCCGCCCGGAACGAGGAGAAGAATATCGAAACGCTCCTTTCCAGCCTGGAGCAATTGACCTACCCGGTCTCCATGCGCGAAATCATTATCGTCGATGATGAATCGACCGATGCAACCGCTTCCATCGTCGAGTCGTGGAAAGATCGGATCCCCGGCCTGATTCTCATGCAGCCTCGTGGGACACTGGATGGTTTGAAAGGAAAGGCCAATGCCGTTGCGCAGGCCATCGAGAGTTCGAAAGGTGAAATTATCCTGACCACCGATGCCGACTGCCACGTTCCGCCGGGCTGGATTGAAGATCTCATGTCGCTGTATACGCCGGAAGTCGGAGTCGTTTGCGGATTTACGCTTCTCAGGGGAAACCGTGTTTTCGAGATCATCCAGAGTCTCGATTGGGCGTACCTCATTACGATTGCCGTTGCAGGTGTCGCCTGGAACGTGCCTCTCAGCGCGGTTGCCACGAACATGTCGTTTCGCCGGAAAGCCTACGACGAAGTCGGTGGATACCCCGGCGTGGGATTCAGCGTCACGGAAGATTTCGCCTTGTTCAAGAAAATCAGCTACGCCACGAATTGGAAACTCCGCTACCCCATGCGGCGGGAGAACCTGGTCTGGAGTGCCGCATGTGACGACTGGCGTGGTGTGTACTTGCAGAAAAAGAGGTGGGGAAAAGGCGGAGTCGATATCCATCCCGCGGGTTTTGCCATCATGATCATCGGTTTCGCCATGAGTTGCTCGCTTCTTGTGCTGCCGTTTTTCGGTCTCTCCTGGATGTACTGGTTTATCGCCTTCTCTGTCAAGTCGGTATGGGATGCGGCCATTCTTTTTGTACCCCTCAAGAAGTTCAATCTCCTTCGGTGGTTCAAGTATTTCCCCATTTTCGAGATTTATTACATCATCTACGTCATCCTCATTCCGTTCATCGTGTTTCTTACCGGCAAGGTCGAGTGGAAGGGAAGAAAGTATTAAGCGTTCGGGAGACCGGCTGTTGCTTCGCAGGCAGCGCCCCTGTTCGGGGCAGTGCCCCTATCTTAGGTCGGTCCGGAGGTTTACAAGGCGATGTTCGGCGGGAAAAGGAACGCACGCCTCAAAGATCGTATCGGTAATGCTTTCACCATAACGATTGAGAAACGTTGCGAGATTGAAACTCCGTTCTTGGGGGATGCCCTCGGGGAGGAGGTAAGTCAGCAGTTTCGAAATCTGCGACTGCATCACGGAGTCGCGTTGTTGCAATTCCTTCGTCACCCGGTTCTCGAAAATAGCAAATATGTTCCGCAGCTTGGTGGCTGTCGTCACGGCGGCGTCGTGTGTGTTTGTCGGAAGCCGGGGGATCCATGATTCGATACCACTGGCGACGGATTCCAGGTCGGACTTGAGCTGTTGGAGTATTTCGTGGCTTTCCGCTTCGCTTCCATGGTCCGCGAGCCGTGTGTACAGATCGTCACCCCCTTCGAACGCCGCCGCATACGGGAGATCGTATTTGTCGAAGAGTTTCTGAATTTTTGCTTCGATCAGGGTGATCGATGCACGGGGAAATATCACCGGCATGGGGATCTGGAAATGACGATAGACGGGCTCCAACTGGGCGAAGTAGGCGATTTCCGCCGGCCCCGCAACGTAGGCGACGGTGGGAAAAAGAAAATCCTGGAATATCGGGCGGAGGAGCACATTCGGGCTGAATCGCTCCGGCTCCGTCCTTGCCAGCTCGAACAATTCCTCCCGTTCGAAATGTTTCCGGGTTCCCCGCAGCCAGAAGCGCCGTCCGCTGGGCTCGATGGCGTATCGTCCCTGCTTGTGAAACAGGAACAAGTTGATTGCCCGGGGTTTAAGCTGGGCGTGGTATTGAATTTCCAGTTCCGTACTGCGCTTGATGACTTCTTCGCCCGCGACTGGAAACGTATCGAGTTCCTGCATGATAGCCGGGAGTAGTAATCGCTTTGCCGCCGGATTGTTCGAATCGAAAAAGACCAGGCCGTGTTTTCCGAAAAGCCGGTTGTAGTACCTGGTAAACGCCTCGACAAACGTCGTTCCGGGTTTGTACGTGGACTCCAGAAGGTCGCGGAGGTCTTGGCTGAAATCGGTGAGGGAACAATGCCCGAATAATTCGTGCACCAGATTTCCGATGGAATCATCGAACCGCATGGCGCCGACGGGACCGGTATTCAATCCTTCTTCGACGAGATCCTGGTGATATGCCAGCGTGAAGTACGTATTGTCCTTGTCGATGAATGAAGCGTGGTTGGCTTCCGCGAAATCATGATCCTCACTTTCCAGCCAGAAGACGGGGACGAATTCCCGGTCCGGGAACTGGTCCTTCAGCCAGTGACAAAGCTGCACCGTTGTAAGGGCTTTATACACGGTGTACAAGGGGCCGCCGAACAAACCGACCTGCTGTCCCGTCACCACGGCACAGGCGTTTGCGTCCAGCAACTTGTCGATGGATTCGTGAACACTGGACGGTGATTGAAAGTGTTCGTTTTGTTTATGCAGGATGTTGACGAGGTCCTCGCGGAGGAACAGCCGTTCGTCCAACGACGCGAGCTGGCTCTCGTAGGATGAAAGATCGGAATAGTGCCCGGGATAAAAGCGTGTCGCGTCAGAGTATCGCCTGACGTAGTCGAGAAAGAGAGGAGTCGTGCCTGGAAGAATTGAAAATGGCAGGGTAATCATTGGGACCGGTACGTTATCGTTTGCGTGCTTCACAACCTGAAGGCCCCGGTAATCTACGGAAAAAATCGATTATACGCCGGAGGATTTTTCAATGTCCGTATGCTTTGCGCGCGGTTATTTCCATACCGATGGACGGAGAATGATCAACACCGTGAAGATCTCCAGGCGTCCGAGGAGCATGTTGACGATCAGGAGCCATTTACCACCCGGCGGGATCCAGTTGTAGTTTTCTATGGATCCGACCCCCGCAAGACCGGGACCGATGTTCGCGAGGCATGCAATAACCGCGCTGAAAGCGGTCACCAGATCCGGGACAAACGCCGTCATTACCAGCGACGAGACGACGAACAGGCCCACGAAGAGAATGAAGAACGTAACGATATTGCTGACACGGTCCTCTTCCAGGGCGTTTCGGCCGATTTTGATCGGGCGGATAATGCGGGGCCGTGCCATGCGTATGATTTCCCGGAACGCGGCTTTCATGATAACCAGGACGCGCACCATCTTTATCCCGCCCCCGGTCGATCCCGCGCAGCCCCCGAAGAACATCAACACGATGAGCATGAGCCGGAGCGTTGTAGGCCAGGTATCGAAATCCGCTGTTCCGTAACCGGTTGTGGTCGTGATGGAAACCACTTGGAAAGCCGCTTGTTTGAAGCTGCCATACAGGCCGGCGACCTTGTCCGCTTCCCGCTCGACGTGGCGGGCGAACTCCTCCGCTGCGGGAGGATCGTGGCGGTACGACAGGCGGGAAACATCGGTTGACGGGAGACCTTCGGTGTACAGTACCAGCGTTCCGATCCCGATGGCGACGCCGATGATCAGGGCGTAAAAACGAAACTCCCGGTCGATGGCGAACACGCGGTACTTTCCGCGCAGGAAGTTGAAGTGAAGGAGAAAATTGACGCCGGCCAGGAACATGAACACGATGATGACCCAATGAACGAAGTCGGACTGGTAATATCCGATGGACGCGTTCCTGGTACTGAATCCACCGGTGGCCATCGTGCCGAAAGTATGGCAAAGGGCTTCGAACCAGTCCAACCCTCCCAGCATGAGCAGAATCGTTTCCGCGAGGGAGAGAACGATGTACACGCCCCAAAGCACGGATGCCGTTTCCGCGAGACGTGGCTGCAAGCGCTCGGTTGTCGGACCAGGCACTTCGCCCTTGAACATGTGGTAGCCGGACACGCCCAGGACGGGGAAGATGGCGAGGGCCAGCGTTACGATTCCCATGCCTCCCAGCCAGTGCGTAAGGCTGCGCCAGAAAAGCAATCCCCGGGGGATGGCCTCGATATTCGTCAGGATCGTTGCGCCGGTCGTCGTGAAGCCGCTCATGATCTCGAAGAACGCGTTGGTGAACGCGTATCCGATTCCTCCCGGACTGTAGTCGCCGCCCTGCTCCAGGAAGTAGATGAAAAAGGGGAGGCACCCGAAAAACGTGAGCACGATCCAACCCAGTGTCACGATCGCGAAACCTTCACGTACGGTTTGGTGAAAGCGCGCTTTCCGGAAAATCACGGCGAGGAGGGTTCCCATGCTGAGCGCGGCCACGATGGCGATCCAGAATCCCGAGAACTCCGGTGACAGCAGTATCTCCATCGGTTCGAGCTGGGGATAGTCAAGCCACGCGATGACGGTGGGGATCAGCATCACGAGCCCCATCACCTGGAGGAGTCGGGCAATTCCGTAAAGAACGGTTCGCTTATGCATGCGGCGCTGGCTGTGGTTTCAGTCGGTTCCGAAGAGTTTCCGAAGTTTGGGTATCCCGGCAGACCGTGTGAAAACGATGACAAGGTCATCCGGCTGAAGAACGGTTGTTCCCGTGGGAATGATCATTTCATCGTGACGGAGAACCGCTCCCACGATTGCAATCCCGCGTGCTTTTTTCCAGCCTTCCATCAGCGGTTTGCCCGTAACGGGAGCGTCCTCACGAACCTTGAACCGGATGACGTCGATGTCGGTCTTCTGGATATGCAGGGAAGGGCCGACGTACGCCGGATTGATAGTGCTGAGAATGCTGGCGGCGGTGAGCTGCCGCGGATTGATGACGTTGTTGATTCCGATAGAGAGAATCAGTCCGACGTACTGGTCTTCGTTGACGATGGAAATGACGTCCTTCGCCCCTTCCGACTTGGCCAGCAGACACGACAGGACGTTCTCGTGAGTCGCGGTGGAAGCGGCTATGAAGTAATCCGCGAACCGGATGTTCGCTTCCCGGAGAACGTCGACGTCGGCTCCATGACCGAGCAGGACATCCACGTCGTGGAGCTGCTCCGCAACGATTTTCCCGTGTTCGAGATCGGGGTCGATGAACACGACAGTGTCGATTTCATTCTGCAACGCCCTGGCAATGTTGAGGGCCGTCAAGGTGTCGCCGAAGACGATGGCTTTCTTCTTCGGGACGTGCGCCGCGTTAACCAGTTCGAGGAAAACGGGGAGGGCTTCGCGTGGAAAGATGAACAGCGGTTTGTCACCCGGCAGGACGCAGTCCTCTCCCTTGGGGATGAAAACCTCGTCGCCGCGAATGATCGCCACGACCAGGATTTTTGCTTCAGAGGATTCGCGGAGCTCGATGAGCGAACGGTTGGCGATGGGCATTTCCTCGGTTACAAGGTAACTGCGCAGGAGAATCGTGCGCTTCTGAAAATCCTGGGCGTCGATGGCGAAGGGTGTCTCGATATAATTGAGAACAGCCTGGATCGTGCTTTCTTCGGGATATATCACCTGGGTAATACCGAGCCCTTCCGGAGTGATGCGGGCATCGAGATCCTCGAAGTTCCACTTGCGGATGCGGGCGATACGCCGCGGTACGTCGTAGTGCTTGGCGATCATGCAACCCAGAACGTTGACTTCGTCCACGGGAGTGGCGGCAATCAGCATGTCGGCTTCGGCGATACCGGCGCGTTCCAGGTCGATCGGATTGCTGCCGGACCCCGTAACCATGAGGGCGTCGAGCTTGTCTCCCACGTTTTCCGCCCGGGTGGGATCCTGTTCCACGAGGGCGACGTCGTGGTTTTCCTTAAGGAGTTGCTCCGCCAGGCTGGTTCCCACCAACCCGGCGCCGGTAATGATTATCTGCATGAAATTCCTGGACTACGATGAGCTGTGCAACCACACATACGCTGCTAATATATCATTCCCGAATGCTATCTGCGAATAGAAAGAAAGCGTTTCGCCGGTGGACCGGACGAAGCTCCCGCGCGGTCTAGCGCCGCACGGCGACGGCAATACCGTCCCGTATTGGAAGAATAGTCGTGATGAACCCTTCGGGCGCGTGAATTCCTTGATCGCGGCCGTGTCCGGCGACCCGTCGTCCTTGCCGTCAAGCACCCGTCCTGACCAGAGCACGTTGTCGCTGATGAACAAACCGCCCGGTCGCAGATGATGATATGCTAGCTCTATTGACGCCGGATACTGGTGTTTGTGTATGTCGTTGAAGATTACATCCCAGCTACCGCCGATCCTCTCCAACGCCGAGAGAGCGTCCTCCTGGTGAAACGTTACGCGATCCCATAGGTCCGCGCGCGTGAGAAAATCCCGGGCGAGATCGATGTTCTTTTCGGAGAGCTCCGTGCAGTGAACCATCCCGGTTGGACCCACGGCTTTCAGGAAGTAGTACGCGGAATACCCGTAACCCGAACCAAGCTCGAAGACCCTCTTCGCGTTGCTCATGCAGGCGAGTTGGTACAGGTACGCGCCGGCCAGCGGTCCGATGATCGGGAAATCATTCTCTCTCGCGTACGATTCCATTTCGTCCAGCAGCGGGTCGCGGTGCCGCATCCAATGGGACAGGTATTCGGCGATATCAGGATCGATGACGGTGTACATTGCTATTCCGCGAGCCAGGAAATCCTGTCGCCTTCTTCGATTCCGAATCGCGAGCAGAAACCACCGAGGGTTTCGACAACGTATTTCGCGGGTTTTTCGGAAGGATACGAATCGGTCGAATACGGTTGTGTGCGTGAATGGATCTTTACGATTTCCTTGTTCCGGTTGACGAAGATGATGTCGAGCGACGTCGGGGTGTTCGCCATCCAGAAAGCCCGCTCTTCTTCATTATCAAATATGAAAAGCATGCCTTTCGTAAAGTCGAAGCCGGTGCGGCCCATCAAGCCTTGCGTCCGCTGCTCCTCGGTCTGCGCAATCTCGATGGTGATGCGGGCTTTTTGTCGGCCGTCTGCCGAGGAAAAAATCAGGACGCCGTCGTCCCGGAATGATGTTGTTGGTGTCGGATGTGGGACGGGTGGGACGTTCGGTTGGACGGGCTCGGGCGAACGCATGATGATAAACGCGATAGCGATGATAACGAGAGCGACCGTGCCGATGAGAAGGTATTTCAGGTTGGCGTTTTTCCCCTCGGGTTTCGTGGAGGCCGGGGTCGGCTTCTCTCTTCTGGTCATTGCGTAGTCCCTGTCAGCTTAAACATGTTTCACCATCAAGATAGTATTTTCCGGGGATTTCACGTGATCACCTGTTTGGTTTATATCGATGAACATAGTAACTTTTTAACAGATGAAAGCGGTTGATACACGGTTCTTTCACAACCTGCAACAGTTTTGCAGCGATACGTTCTTTGCAAATCAAGACACCTTGACTCCTCTTGTGACATCGAGGATATTCAATCTGATTTCATTCCAACCTATCACATGAACCCATCATTGGAAGGAATTTTACCATGGCTTTAATGATCACTGATGAATGCATCAATTGCGGTGCATGCGAACCGGAATGCCCGAATAACGCGATTTATGAAGGCGGCGCGGATTGGGAACTCGGCGGCAAGACGTATGGAGAAGGCGATCCTGCTCCTTCCGGCGCCACGGGTTTCTGGAGCGCTGACTTTTTCTACATCGTACCCGACAAGTGTACCGAGTGCGAAACGTTTCACGACGAACCTCAATGCGCGGCTGTTTGTCCCGTTGATTGTTGTGTGCCGGATCCGAACCACGTAGAAACGAAAGAGCAGCTCTTAGAAAAGGTCAAGTACCTCGACGAGTTAGGTCGGTAGATCATTCGCGCGGCACTTGACCGCTGTGTTTTGTGTTGATAGAAAGGTCGGTTGCTTGCAACCGGCCTTTATTTTGTCCGATTAATGATAATTTGAGATATGAACACTGATACAACACGTTTCTTTCCGATTGAGACCTGCCGGTTTCGCCTTGACGGCGGAGCGATGTTCGGCGTGGTTCCGAAGAACTTGTGGAACCGAACGAATCCGGCCGACGAGCAGAACCGGATTGACATGGCGGCTCGCTTGCTTTTGATAAAACGAAACGAGCAAACCATCCTTATAGACACCGGGCTGGGTTACAAGCTGAGCGACAAGATGCAAAAGATATACGACGTGGATTTTTCCCGGTTCACTCTGGAACACAGCCTCGCCGAAGTGGGGGAGTCCCTTGATTCCATTACCGATGTCATCATCACGCACTTGCATTTCGACCACGTGGGAGGCGCGGTTTCGAAGGATCACGATCGGTACGTTCCGACGTTCCCCCGCGCGCGGTACCATGTTCAGAAGCAACAATGGCAGTGGGCCTTGCATCCGTCCGAACGCGACCGGGCCAGTTATTTCCCGGAGAATTACCTGCCATTGCAAGAACACGGCGTTTTGAATCTCCTCGAGGGCGAAACCGATCTGTTCCCCGGGATTCACGTGATTCCCGTCGAGGGCCATACGTTCGGCCAGCAGGTGGTTCTCGTGGAAACGGAGCGGCGGAAAGTCCTCTACGCTGCCGACCTCATTCCAATTGTAAGTCACATCCCGGCACCGTATATCATGGGATACGACTTGCAGCCGCTGGTCACGTTACGCGAGAAGAACGAGTTGTTGTCCCGCGCCGTGGAAGAACGGTGGGTGATTTTTTTCGAACACGATCCCGTGTACGAAGCGGCCACGGTGGTGCGGACGGAAAAAGGATTTCGCCCCGGCCGCATGGGCGCGCTGTCAGAGATTCTCTCGGGAGACCAGGGTGCGTGACGACGATGAGTTTATCCGTGTAGCCCACGTCCGGGAGATTACTGAAGACGAGGGGACGGTGAAGATCATCAACGATGAGGAAATCGCCATCTTCCGTGTTAAAGGCAAGTATTACGCGGTAAGCAATATCTGTCCGCACCAGCATTCGCCTCTCATTGCCGAGGGGTGCGTGGAGAACATGTACGTGTCCTGTCCGCTGCACGGCTGGCAGTTTCACCTGGAAACAGGTGCCATGCCCAACGGTCTTCCGGGACTGAAAACCTTTGACGTACGGGTGATAGACGATGAGATACATGTTCGCGTACAGGAACGACGCGATTCCATCGAATGGTGAATGCACCTGTCAAATATGGAGAACTTCAAGACCGAACCCGCTGGGTGAAGGAGCGGTTGCGGGAGCACGGTTTTACCCATGTCGGTATCACGGCTGCGGAACCGCTGCGCAAGGAGCGTGCGTGTTTGCTTGAATGGTTGGATCGAGGGTTTCATGCGGGGATGAACTGGCTTGCGCGTGATCCCGAGAAACGGTCCGATGTTCGCCGCCTTCTGCCCGGTGTACGCAGTGTGATTTGTGTCGGGATGAATTACTACACGCCCCGGAAGCACGGGGAGAGTGGTGAAATCGCACGCATCTCGCGCTACGCCTGGGGAGATGATTATCACGAAATCATGTTGTCCAGGCTCGAGCGTTTCCGGG
>JAADGX010000075.1 GCA_013152135.1 Chlorobiota bacterium | reverse complement strand
ATGCGCGATCAACCCGTCCGGAGAATAATCGAGGGCGGCTCGCGGCGACACGACCGTGCGGGTGTCATTGAGAACCGTCGCGCTGGTGTTTTCCATCCCGCCATAGAGGAAATACGCAACGCTGATCTGGGCGTACTTGTCCCACGGGTATGGGACGCCGATCAAGCCGGAGGCCAGGTCTGCGCCGGCGGAGGTCACCGGACGGGTTGATCGCGCATGAGCTTGCCCACCAATGGTGGGGGGATTATGTCACGTACATAGACTGGCAGAACGGATGGCTCAACGAGGGATTTGCAACGTTCTTTCAGCAATGCTGGAGTCAGTACCACGAAGGAGAAGACGTGTACCGTTACCAGCGATGGAAAGCCATGGAAAACCTGCGAAAATGGACCCGGCAGGTCGGACGCACACCCATGGTTACGGATCGGAGAAATGGATACGCCAACGTGTATGGCCGAGGCGCTATTACCTTGCACATGATACGCTACCTGCTGGGCGAGGAATTGTTCTGGCGGGTCATGAAAAAGTACGCGCAAAAATACGCCTTGGCGTCGGTGGAAACGAACGATTTCAAGCGCACTATCGAAGATGTGACGGGTGTGGACCTTTACTGGTTCTTCGAGCAATGGATATATGGCGCGGGTTGGCCGGAATTCGAAGTGGTGAAATCCTGGGAAGCGGGGACGGGTGAATGCGTGTTGCGGGTGAGACAGGTCCAGGAACGCGACAGCCTCTGCGGTGATTTCCGCGTCCCGCTCGACATTAAGTTTTCCGGCGATGGATGGAGTCGTCTTGAGCGCGTCGACATTGCCTCCGCGGACACTACCTTGCGTTTTCGTGTCAATGCGCAACCCCTGCTGGTCAGTTTCAATCACGGTCTCAACGCAATGTGCACGGTGTCGTTTCACAAGACTACCGACGAATTGATCTACCAGCTGCGTCATGATGATGATTTCACTCGCCGCATATGGGCGGGCAGGCAACTCGTTGCGCGCGCCGGCGACAAGGGAGTGTTCAGGGCGCTGGCGCAGGCGGTTCGCACCGACCCGTTTTATGGAACGAAAGAAACACTGCTCGATGAGCTGGCACACGTGAACGTCGATTCGGTTTCCTACCGTGGAGCTTTGCTGGCGCTGTACCGTGATCTGCTCGACGACGCGAAGCCGTCAATCCGGGCGCGCGCCGTCAACGGATTGTCGCGTTATCACGATCGTACGCTTCGCCCTCTCTTTCTTGAAAAGCTCAACGACTCCAGTTACTACGTGGAAGCGGGCGCCCTTTCCGCCCTCGCGCAACTTGATTCTCTTGATGCGGTTCCCCTCCTCATGGAGTATCTTGGTAAAACATCTTTTCGAAACGTGTTGCAGAGAACCGCACTGTCCTACCTATCGTCTATGAGGGTACTGGCCGCGTTACCGGAAATCAGGAAGCTTGCACAACCCGGTCCAAGTCTGGTGGAACGACGCGATGCGGTCATGGCGCTGTCGAAGTTTGTGGACGTTCGGCCTGATGTGATCGATGATTTGTCCCGCATATTGAAGGAGCCGTCGTGGCGTATACGCTTGGTTGCGATGCAGGCCCTGGGGAAAATTTCCAGTGCGTCGGCGTATCGGATCCTCGAGCAAGCGAGAAAATATGAAAGCCATCCATTGTTGAAGAGATGGCTGGACAGGGTCTTCAAGAAACAGAAAAAATAATTTCGAATTGACTTGATCGTTAAAAAGTTTCGAAAATGTCCGCCATCGGGTGATTCTATTCGTATTTTGGACGCTAACACGTAATTCCCGCTTCTTGTCGTTTGACTTTGAAAAGAAACGGGTGTTATATTTGATAGCCTGTGCACGATTGAACCTTGTGCATGGAATTCAACACAGAATCAATCGGAGATAACCCTACCTGTGAAGAAACACCGATTTCGTATTGCTCTTATTGTCGCGTTTATTCTTCTCGCCGTCTTCTCCCTCAAACCAACATGGGATGACTACCGGTACCAGAGCGAACTTGAAAAACTGTCCGGTGAGGACAGCGCGAGGTTTTACGATGAGCATGAAAAGGACATTCGTTATGCGCGTACCCACCGCCTGAAGCTTGGTCTTGATTTGAAGGGCGGTATGTACGTGACAATGGAAGTGGATGTCCTGTCCATGCTGGAAAAGATGGCCAAGAATCAGGACAAGTTATTGCGGGAAATCATCGCCGAGACCAGGAAAGAGGCGGAAACATCGGATGAACCCGTCCTGGATATCTTTGCGCACCAGTTTTCCAAGCGAAACCTTCGTCTGAGCCGGTATTACGGCGATATTCGCGATGATAATGATAAAGTCCTCGCCCATCTCAAAGAGGAGACCGATAAAGCGGTCGATCGCGCCATGGAAATCATCCGGAACCGTATCGACCAGTATGGCGTCTCGGAAACCAGCATTCAGAAGCAGGGCCATCGACGGCTCGTGCTTGAACTGCCGGGGGTAAGCAACGAGAAAGATGTGCGCCAGCTTATTCAGGAAACCGCACAATTGGAGTTCAAGCTCCTGCAGGATCCCAAAGTTGTCGAGAAAGTCTTCGACAATCTCGATAAAGTCCTGCTGGGAAAAAACCTGGTAGACACATTAACCGCTTCAACGGATACATCGCTCGCTCAGGATACGACGCTGGCCGTCTCGAAGAAGGACTCCCTGGCCGCGGCGGACTCGGTCCTCGAAACAAATCTCAGCGAGGAAGAAAAACGCGCGAAACTCAAGAAAGAGCATCCCTTTCTGTCGCTGTTCAGTTTTGATGCCCAGACCGGTGTAGCGATCGCCACTGAATCCCAAAAGCAGCGCGTGCAGAATATCTTGCGCCGCGAAGACGTGCGGCAGGCCATTCCTCCCGACTTTCAGTTTGCCTGGAGCGCAAAGCCCGTTCAGTACCAGGAAGGATCGTATTACATCCTTTACGCGCTGAAGAAGCAACCGGAATTGACCGGCGACGTGATCGTTGACGCCCGCGCGCAGACGGATCAGTCCGCAGGAGGGTTCGGCGCCGCGGTCGTTACAATGGAAATGAACAGCGAGGGCGCTCGTGAGTGGGCGCGTATAACGGGAGCGAATGTCGGCAAGCAGATCGCCATCGTGCTCGATAACGTGGTTTACTCCGCGCCGAACGTCAAGCAGAAGATCATCGGAGGGAATTCCGAAATATCCGGCATGGATAACATGGAAGAAGCCCGTCGCCTGGAAATCGTTCTGAAGGCAGGTGCGCTGCCTGCCCCGGTTGAAATCATCGAGGAACGTACGGTCGGCCCGTCGCTTGGAGAGGACTCGGTGCGCGCCGGATTCTTGTCTCTCACTATCGGCGTTGTACTGATTCTTATTTTCATGGCGTTTTACTACCATTTTGTTGGATTAACCGCCGACATCGCCGTTCTGTTCAACATCTTGTTCGTTATCGGTATCTTGGCCGGTTTCGGAGCCACGCTGACGTTGCCGGGTATGGCGGGTATTCTGCTGACCGTTGGCATGGCGGTGGACGCCAACGTGCTGATCAACGAACGTATCCGGGAAGAGTACAGCGTGGGAAAAACCTTGCGCGCTGCTATTGACAGCGGGTATTCGAAGGCGTTCAGCGCCATCATCGACTCGAATATTACAACCTTGATAACCGGGTTCATCCTGTACAACTTTGGTTCCGGACCGATCCAGGGTTTTGCGTTGACACTTATCATCGGTATCGTATGCAGCTTGTTCACCGCCATCATCGTGACGCGCGTGATTGTCGAGACGGCGGTTGAAACCAAGCCGGCTTTTGTTTCCCTGGGTTGATCAGTGTACCAGGTTAAAAGATTTATGAGTTGGAAATGACTAAGGAGCAATATTCTACATGAGGATATTCACCGACCTGCATTTCGACTTCATGTCGAAAAGAAAATTCTTTTATGGCCTTTCTTCTGTCATCATCTTGGCGGGGATCATCTCGTTCGTTGTCAAGGGCGTCGATCTTGGGATCGATTTTACAGGAGGAACCGAGGTCGTCGTTCGATTCCCGGAAGAAAAACCGATCAGCGAGGTTCGGAAAGCCGTGCTGAATTCCGACTTGGGGAGCGTCGAAGTCAAGACGTTCGGGAGCGCGAGCGATTATTTGATCCGGACGCAGCGCAAGGGAGAAGGTGCCCGCATTTCGGAAATGATCAACGAGGCATTGCACAAGGCTTTCCCTGACGAGACAATAGAAGTGCTCCAGGAAAACAGGGTGGAAGCGAAAATCGGAAAAGAAATCCGCCGCGATGCGGTGCTGGCGATTTTCTTTGCGCTCATCGGCATCCTGCTGTATATCGGCTTTCGATTCAAGTTTGTTTTTGCGAGTGGCGCCGTTCTGGCGCTGTTCCATGACGTTCTTGTGTCGCTGGGGATCGTTTCCATTTTCGACGGTTTGATTCCCGGTTTGAACCTGGAGTTCAACCAGGCGATGGTGGCGGCGTTTCTTACCATCGTGGGATATTCCGTTAACGATACTGTTGTTGTGTTTGACCGCGTCCGGGAAAATTTGAAAATCTTCAAAACCACCGATTTTGAGCAGGTTTTGAATAAGAGTTTGAGCGCCACGATGAGCCGGACCGTTCTGACTTCCGGTACAACGTTGCTGGCGGTGCTGGCGCTCTTGTTGTTCGGCGGGGAACCCACGCGCGGATTCGCGTTTGCCCTGTTCGTCGGCATTCTCGCCGGAACGTACTCCAGCATATACGTAGCCAGCTCGCTGGTGCGGGATATTGTTTACTCACGCGATATGAAAGTCAAATTCTAGTCACGACTCAGGCGCTAACGATGTCTTTTTCGAGTTCTGAACGGGAAGGGGTGCTGGTGATTGTCATGGAAGGAAATATCATGGGCGGGCCGGAGGCGTATCCGTTGCGGGAGTTTCTCCACAACGCGGTTCAGAACGGGAAGAAGAATATCGTCATTGATCTCTCGCACGTGGTTCGTGTCAACAGTTCCGGGCTCGGCATGCTCATCGGCGCGCTGACGACCATGAAAAACGCCGGTGGTTCGCTTAAATTGGCGGGAGCAAATGAGACTATTCAGCACTTGATATCAATAACGAAATTGTCTTCCGTGTTTGAGACATATTCGACTGTGGATGAAGCTGTTAGCAGTTACGCTAGATAAACAGATACCCGTATGATCTGACATTCCGGCTTCTCCTGATGGGATTGCCGGAATTTTTTATGAGTCGAGTCACGCATATTATATTCCATCGGGAAAGGACCATAGGATGTCGGTAAAAATTGTCATAGGGACCCAGTGGGGGGACGAAGGAAAAGGCAAGATCGTTGATCTTTTGAGTGAAACGGCGGATGTCGTTGCCCGGTACCAGGGCGGTGCGAACGCCGGTCATACGGTGGAAATCGGCGACCGGCGCTTTATCCTGCACTTGCTGCCCGCGGGGATTTTACGCCCGAATACCGTGTGCGTCATCGGGAATGGTGTCGTCGTTGATCCTGCCGCGTTGTTGCATGAGATCGACATGGTGCGCAAGGAAGGGATTGAAATCGAAGGCAGGCTCAAGATCAGTCATAATGCTCACCTGATCATGCCTTACCACAAAAAACTGGATTCCCTGCGCGAGCGCGGAGCGAACAAGATTGGTACCACCGGTCGCGGTATTGGACCCGCGTACATTGATAAAGCGCAGAGGGTCGGTATCCGGATCGTCGATCTCCTGAACAGGGATTACCTGGAACAACGGATCCGGATGAACTTGACGGAAAAAAATCAGATTCTTGCGCGCATCTACAGGTCGGAAGAACTCGACGTCGAGAGCATCATCACCGAGTATCAGGAATTCGACCGTCTCATCGACCCGTACGTCACGGATACGTCGCTCTTCATAAATACGGCCATCAGCGAGGGAAAGCGAATCCTTCTCGAGGGTGCGCAAGGGACCCTTCTGGATCTTGACCATGGGACGTATCCGTACGTCACTTCATCAAATCCGATCAGTGGGGGAGCCTGTGTCGGTCTGGGCATCCCGCCGACTTGTATCGATGAAATCGTCGGCGTCTCCAAGGCATATTTCACCCGGGTCGGGGAAGGACCGTTTCCCACGGAGGAAACCGGTGGTATTGGTGAAGAACTTCGCGAGCACGGAGATGAATTCGGGGCGACGACCGGGAGACCCCGGCGGTGTGGATGGTTCGACGCCTTCGCCATGCGGTATTCGACGTTGATCAACGGTTGCACCAGTCTTGCGTTGACCAAGCTCGACGTGCTTGGAGCCTTCGACACGATCCCGGTGTGCATCGGCTACAAGCTCGAAGGCAGGCTCCTGAAGTCGTTTCCCACGGCAGCGAGAATCCTGGAACAAGTCGAACCCGTTTATCAGACCCACCCTGGTTGGAAAAGTGATATCAGCCAGATTACCCGTTGGGAAGATCTGCCCGTCGAAGCGCGTCAGTACGTTCGTACGATTTCGGAGATGGTTCAAGTGCCGGTATCCCTGCTGTCCGTTGGCCCGAAGAGACGACAGACTATAATCGTTCCGGAGGAATAATGCCCGGTGTGCGAAAAGATCAGGAGAAGAGGAGGATAATAATCCTGGCCGATGGTCACTTCAACTCGCTGGGAAGCACCATGGCGAACGCGGCGTTGTTGTACATCCCGGAGCAGGTCGTCGGGGTTATTGACAGCAAAAGCGCCGGACAAAGCACACAAGCCGTCATTGGTATTGGCGGGACGATCCCGATCTTTCGTTCCGTGGAGGACTGTTTGCACCTGTCTCCCACGTACATGCTTATTGGAATCACGCCCGCCGGCGGGGAGATCCCGCCGGAATGGCGCTCCGTGATACTCAGCGCCATCAAACATCGAATCGAGATCATCAGCGGTCTTGAAACCCCGCTGGCGGATGATCCCAAGATCCGTTCGATGGCGTTGAAGCACAAGGTTCCGCTGACCGAGCTGCGCGAGGTGCCCAAAAGTCATCGTATTATCGCCCAGGGAAGTTGGCGGCGTCGGGAGGCGAAAGTCATTCTCACCGTCGGAACGGAAACGAGCACCGGCAAACTGGACACGGCGTTCCACGTCTACCAGGCATTACAACGACAAGGTCTCGCCGCCGCTTTTATCGGCACCGGACAAACGGGTATCCTGATCGGTGGCCGTGGTATTGCTGTCGACGCTGTGCCTGGCGATTTTCTGGCCGGGGCCGTGGAACTGGAAATCGACAAGGCGGCAAATGAAGGATACGAGTATATCGTCGTGGAAGGACAGGGTGCCCTCACTCATTGCGGCGTATCCGGTGTAACCCTCGGCCTGATGCATGGGAGTATGCCCGACGCACTGATTTTGTGTCACCAACCGACACGCAAAGTTGATTCTTACGGCATGCGGATTCGTCCCTTGCCGGAGATCATCGATCTTCATGAACGCCTCATGAGCATCTTCAAGCCTGCCCGGGTTGTCGGTATCAGTATCGTGTCCATGGGATTGTCCCGCGATGAGGTCCGGATGATCCAGGAGCAGATCGCGGCTGAAACGGAAAAACCCGTGGCGGACGTGATTCGCGGCGAAGAAGACATCCTCCTCGATGCCCTTGCGGAGTTTTTTTCCACATATTCGTATTCACCGTCGTCGATTCCGGCGGATATA
>JAADGX010000281.1 GCA_013152135.1 Chlorobiota bacterium | reverse complement strand
CAGGCGGGGCAGGCGCCGAACGGCGAATTGAACGAGAAATTGTTGGGAGCAGGCTCGTCGTAACTCGTGCCGTCAACGGGGCAGGCGTTTCTCTGGCTGAAGAGCAGGTCTTCATCGTCTGTCTGGATGATGACAACCCCGTTGCCCGTTTTCAAACCGATCTCGATAGATTCCGCCAGCCGTGATTGAATTTACTTTCCGATGACGAGGCGGTCGATGACAACCTCAATGTTGTGGATGCGGTACCGGTTCAGTTTCATGCCCGGTTCGATTTCACGGATTTCCCCGTCCACCCGGACGCGGGTGAATCCGTCCCTGGCGATTTCCTCGAACAATTCGCGGTAATGTCCCTTGCGACCCCGCACGACCGGGGCCAGGATAACGATGCGACTTTTCCTTGGCAGGGAGAGAATGCGATCAACCATCTGGTCCTGCGTCTGACGCTGCACGGGTGTACCGCACTTGTGGCAATGCTGGACCCCGGCCCGGGCGAACAAGAGTCGCAGGTAGTCGTAAATTTCCGTTACCGTACCCACGGTTGATCGCGGGTTCCTGCTTACGGTCTTCTGTTCGATGGAAATGGCCGGGCTTAGTCCTTCGATCTTGTCCACGTCCGGACGTTCCATGGGTCCGAGAAACTGCCGGGCGTACACGGACAGGCATTCGACGTAACGGCGTTGGCCTTCGGCGTAGAGAGTATCGAAGGCCAGGGAGGACTTCCCGGAACCCGAAAGACCGGTGATCACCACCAGCTTATCGCGCGGGATATCCACGTCGATGTTCTTCAGGTTATGTTCCCGCGCTCCCCGGACCTGGATCCATTCTCCCGGTGAATAGAAATCACGATATATTCTCTTTGCTGCCAAAATACGGTTGCCTGGTTTCAATAGGTCACATCAAATCAACATACGAAAGCCGGAATTTCCCGGCAATGATGATTTGTTGTCCGAGCTTTGATTCTGCGGAAGGACGCCGGACAGTTCATCCGGATGCAAGTATTGCACGGTCGTCCATTGCGCCGCGCGGAATAATATTGCCGGGCAACGGAGTTTTATGTAGGTTTTATTCAGTATTGTTTATGATAATTGCTATCGTTTTTATTGATGAATTCATACAACAACTTGCGCGAAAGAATCCTCGAGGTCATCGAACGTGATATAAAGCCGTACCTGGAAATGGACGGCGGTTCCATCTCGCTTGTGAATGTTTACGAGGGCGTCGTGTACGTTGAACTTACCGGCGCCTGCGAAACATGCCCTTCCTCGAACATGACTCTCAAACGCGGCGTCGAAGCCATTCTGAAACGAAAGGTCAGCGGCATACGCGCCGTGAAACTCGCGGGCCTGGATTCGACATTCGCTTCCGATTGATCTTGAAATACATTCCGCGGATACAAGGTGCAGCAGATGTTGCTTTGCTTCGGGTGTCTTTATCCGGCCGTAATATTTTCGGTCGGCAGCCCGAAGGGAAGCAGGTAGCGGGCGCGTAGCGGCCATGCCCTGGATATTCAAATCTCTCCTGGTGATTTCGCTTCTGTCCGCGCCGTTGGTGGTGTTCGTTCTCTTCCGGGTTGGACGCGCCGTCCGCGGTCTGTATGCCGGAAAACTCGCCCATATCAAGCGGGCGTACGCGCTCGTGTTTATTGTTATGTACGCGTTCCCTGTGGTGGTATTTACTGCCTACTTCTTACAGGAATGGCAAACGCTGGAAGCTCTTCGGGGTGGACGAACCCTGATTTCTCTCGTATTGGTTTATTCGTTCTGGGCGGGACTGGCCATTGCTGCCCAGAGTGCGGTGCTGATTTTCCCCGTGTGGTTGACCGGAGTTCTGGTACGGAAACTTCGCGCCGGTTGGAGAACCAGATGGGATCGCGTCGAATCGTGGACGGTGCTCGTCATCACAATCCTGGTTACAGCCTACGTCCCGCTTCGCATGTATTACGATACGCACATGGTGCACGTGGACAGAATCGAGTATGTGCTGCCCGGATTGTCACGCGATTTGGACGGTCTCCGGATCGTGGTTATTTCCGATTTGCAAGCGGATGAATTCACCGGCGCCGCGCGTGTGCGTTCATACATCGACGTGGTAAACGAACAGCATCCGGATATCGTTCTCTTCGCCGGGGACTTGATCACGAGTGGCAAGGCGTACATACCGTTCGCTGCTCGGTCGATGAAGTCAATTCAATCACGGTATGGCGTGTTCGCGTGCCTCGGCGACCATGATTACTGGTCGGGCGCGGATTCCGTGCGCGCGGCCTTGGAGGATGCCGGAATCACGGTAGGTGAAAATGAAACGAGATACGTCACCATCGATCGGGCAAGGGTCGCAATCAGCATGGCCACGCAGGTCTACGGTATCAGACTGGGAGTGGGAGAACTCGATGCGATGGAGAAAGAAGCGGGAGCGGCGGATCTCTCCTTGCTCGTAATACATCAACCCGTTACCGACATTGTTGAGCGGGCCGCGGAAACGTATCAGGTCATCGCCGCCGGGCACACGCATGGCGGGCAGATTGCTGTTTCGGTGTTCGGGTGGCGAGTGACAGGCAGCATGGTTGAAACACGGTTTATCAGCGGATTTTACCGCGTGGATACCGCGCTTGTCTACGTTTGCAACGGGTTGGGAATGTCGCTGGTCCCCGTGCGGTTGAACAGCACGCCGACAGTGGGAGTGATCGTTCTCAGGGCAGAATAACGAGGAGCTAACCGCTGGCTTTTAGAGATATACGCCGGACATTTCCGGGAATACGGAAGGGGAATGTCAGGTCCGGGGGATTGACTTTCACCACATCGTACGCAATCGTGAGTTCCTGTTCTTCGATCGGACGGCGAAGTGTGATGTATGTTGGCACATACGCACCGTCCCGCTCCTTGAAATCCCGGAACCGGACTTCCTCCACGAGAGCTCCGGTTGAATCGTGGCGGCGGAAGCTGGACACCACGGCTTTGTTAAGGTCTATGACGTATTCGATGTTTCCTTTCTTCGATTTGTATACGATATAATACTCGTCGCCTTTGGCAATGCCGCTGGGAATGACACCCGGCGCCGCTGCCCGTCCCACCGTCATGGTTCCGGTGAAGAGCTCGAGGATGTCATCGAACTCGACCGGAATGCGAAGAACTCTGCGAAAAGACTCCGGCGTGGGCTCTCCCACGAGGAGCGAATTATCGATGCCGTTGTAGAACTGGAATTGTCTCCTGGTGACCATTCCGGTACCGAGACTGATACCGAACGGTCCTGATATTTCGACCATCAACGAATCATTCTTGCTCACTCGCACGGTGACGCCCGCGGTGTTTGAAATGTCCGGAGTGTCGAGCGTAATTTGTCCCACACCATAGAACGTGGAAACGGCGGCGTTGTGTTGCCGGAGGATGTTGATAACGTCTTCTGGGGAAGTGCTGTTTGTGACGATGATGGAGGAACCTGTGCTGCACCCGGAAGCGATGATGGCAGTGGCAACGAAAACAATCAGGAGGCAAAGACGGGGGAAAGAGAAGGTCATACGGTTTGTTTCGGTGTGGACAATGAAAAAATACACTGACAACTGTGGATGGAGGCAGCCATCCTTTCAACACCTAAGTATACGCATCTTCATTCGGAAGCTAAAGGTGGAAAAGAAGCGCGTTGTTCTGATTGCGGGAACGTCTGGCGGATTTTTGTTCCATCTGAGGATGGAATTTCGCAGGTTGTGGTCGCCGGCTTCCGTGAAATCATGTCGGATTATTATCCCATCTGAGGATGGAATTCCACCCTGGAGATGAAAAACCGGTTGAAAATTCAAAAATTTTTATATTTTATAGCAATTAAGGACTGCTGAAGCGTACGATATATTTTTTCTCAGCGCGTTTGTTCCAGGCGATCGATTTCCTTTATCCTCATGGCAGGTATGAGTTCAAGAGATACTATTCTCGAAATTATAGGAAGATCCCAGGCCGTCATTCTCGTACTTGACGAGGAGGGAAAGATCGTTTACGCAAGCGAGGCATTGGAGAACAAACTGGGATACGCCCGCTCGAGCGTAATAGGTTTTTCGATCAATGATCAACAGGCGAAAGCGCTCTCCGGCCAACTTTGGGAGAAAGTCCGGGAAGCGCAGTCCAGCGGTTCACCCTGGGAAGGGGACCTCACTATCAGGGCGCGTCAAAACGTGCTTATTCCGACCCATACGACAATCACGCCGGTGTCTTCCGGCTCCGACGCGAAAACGAGTTGCGTTGTGGTGCTCAGCGATATCTCCGATATAATCAAGGACCGGGTTCAGTTGAGTAACGAGCGCGCCAAGTACCGTCGGCATTTCCAGAACACGTACAATTTCCTCAAAGCCACGGCCCACGAAATCCGAACGACCATGAATTCGATTCTCGGGTTCACGGATCTCTTGCAGTATGATCTGGAAGACACCCTGGGAGAAGAGCAAAGCGAATTCTTGCGAAATATCGTCAGCAGTGGAAAGCGGATGATACGTACTTTGACCGACATACAAGAATTGGCCGAGTTGGAAGCAGGGAATATCGTGTTTCACCCCCAGGAGATTCTACTTGATACTGTGATTGAAAACACGGTCGAGAATATCTTGTTTCTCATCAAACCGGAGAATCTGAAAATTTCCACGGTCATTGAAAGTCCTGGCGCTATTGCCCAGTTGGACAAGGATCGATTCCGGCAGGTCGTGGAAAATCTCGTCGTAAACGCCATCAAATTTACCGATATCGGATCAGTTACCATCCGCCAGCGTCGCCTGTCTGAATCTTTCGTATCCATTTTCGTGGAAGATACGGGGGTTGGAATCAGCGAAAGCTTTATGAAGCATTTATACCAACCGTTTCACCAGGAAGAAACAGGTTTTATCGATGAACTGGCGGGAAGCGGATTGGGCCTCGCTATAACGAAGCGCCTGATCGAACGCATGGGTGGCAAGATTGCTCTCCAGTCCACCAAGCGAGTGGGAACCACGGTGACGGTGGACTTGCCCGTCCTTCGATGGGATAAAAACGTCAAAAAGAAGTAGCACGCGCTGCTGCCGGGTCACCCCGGTTTCGTAACCATGGAAAAACAGGTACCAGCATGCAGGAACACACCGGCATAGAGATGAAAAACGGGCACTATCCCCGGCGGGAAATGCCCGTTCGTTCGTACGCCCGCAGGGATTCGAACCCCGAACCTTCTGATCCGTAGTCAGATGCTCTATCCAATTGAGCTACGGGCGCAGATGTATCCTTAAAATTACGGCAAAATTCGGATGCACGCAAGTTACCCCCGGAATGCAATGTATCCCCTTTTCTTTGGATATCGATTCTTTAGATCCTTTTCTTTTTCACTAATGGTGCAGGTAGCTTATGACTGATGATACGTCCTTGAACATGCAGCCACCGGAGATGGAGCCCGGTCCGGGTGATGGTGGACCTACTGTTGAACCGATGTCGATCTCCGACCAGTTCGTCGGAGTATTGTCCGAGCCCGGCGCGATGTTTGAAAATATTCGTCAGGCCGGACCACGTACATCGGACTGGTTGGTACCCCTCGGGGTGATGATACTTGTTCTCGTAGTGGTTCGCCTGGTGCAAATGAACAATCCCGACTTCTCCGACCAGCTTCTTCAGATCCAGAGACAGACAATGGAGGAGCGGTTTGCCCAGGAGATCGAAGCAGGAAAAATGACCCGGGAACAGGCCGACAAGGCCATGGAAACCGCGGAAAAATTAATGAACATGGGCTCGATTTTTTCGATTATCGGTATCATTATTTTCGTGCCCATCGTTTTCTTTATCATGGCGCTGATCTACTGGCTCCTGTTGAAATTCGGTTTCAAATCGGATGTCTCGTATAAAATGGTGCTTTCCGCGTATGGACCGGTGAATTACATCGGGGCTATCGAGCAAATACTGGGACTGCTTATGATGTTTATCACCGGCAGTGCTCTCGCCACCTTCAGCCTCGGCGTCCTGGTGACCCCTGACTTGCAAAGCACGACGTGGAAATTGTTGAGTTCCATCAACCCGATAACTATCTGGTCCCTGGTGGTTTTGGCCATAGGTTTCACACGCGTAGCGAAAATCTCTTCTACCAAGGCGTATGGTCTGGTGTTCGCGCTCTGGCTTATCTGGACGGTTATCAAGGTGTTTGTTGGATTTGGATTCGGAACCTGATCGGAAGGCATGATGTCAATTTCGGTAAAGGAGAGTTACCAGGCATTCCTGCTGCTTATCGGCGCTGCGTTGATCGGGATTTTTCTCTATGGTATTCGGGAGATCCTCTCACCTATCGTCGTGTTCCTGGCAGTACTCTTGATATTCCTGCCTCTGCGCGCGAATCCTGCCGTGAGAGCGGTAACAGGCGTGCTTTTCCTCTTGTTCGGCATCTGGTTCTTTTCCACGTTGAGCACGGTACTCCTGCCCGTAATCATTGCCGCAATGCTGGCGTATATCCTCGACCCGCTCATCGATTACATTACTCGGCGCAGAATCCCGCGCTTGGCCGCGGTATTGGTGGTTGAACTGTCCTTCCTGGGTATTATTGCCTTGGGGTTCCTGATCCTTGTTCCCAACATTATTCATTCATTCCAGGATTTTAATCCCGCGAAAATTTCACAGGATATCCGGAACTGGGTTGACGCCGGATTGATACCGTGGCTGGAATCGGCGGGAATTCCCAAAGAAACCATCCAGGATTTTGTGGACCAGGGATTATCACCGAAGTTGGGAGGAATCGTTGGCGCAATCCTGTCGGGGATTCTGAATATCGGTTCCGGCATTACCGTCATATTGGGACAGGTGGCAAACCTGGTTATCATTCCCATCCTGCTGTTTTATATGATGCAGGATTGGGACCGCATTAAGAAGTGGGTCCTCCGACTTTTTGCCCCGGCTCGTCGTGAAGCCGCCAGGCGCTATTATAAAATCGTTAACGGAATCCTCAGTGGATACTTTCGCGGAGCGCTGACTATCGCGGTTGTGAATCTCGTGGTGGTTACTACGCTCCTGACCGTGTTCGGAGTGCCATTTTCTTTCGTGTTGGGCGTGATCTCCGCGTTGCTTACGCTCATTCCCCAGTTCGGGGTGCTCATAACCCTCGTTGTTACGGCACTTGTATGCCTTATTGGTCCCAATCCGGTTGTTCATATCATACTCGCGTCCATCACTTTGCTCGGAGAAAACATGCTGGAGAGTTCCATCCTGTATCCGAAGATCGTGGGGGACAGCCTGGGATTACATCCCGTTGCACTCATCGCTTCTCTGGTGATATTCGCGTATTTCTTCGGATTCATAGGCATGCTCATCGCTGTGCCGACCACGGCCTTGCTTGCCCGCCTGTTGGAGGAGCAGTTAGCCCAACGGGAAGCGGATTACCTCGCACGGCAATTGGTGGAGTAGGTCGACTTTTTACCATGAAACGAAAAAGCCCCCGCTTTTTGAGAGGGGCTTTTTCATTTGCAGCTACGGGCAACTTATTGGGTTAGCTCGATTTTCCGGGAGACAGGTTCGCAATTTTCATTGACGCGGAATTCGAACTCGCGCGGATTATAGCCGTCCATGCTTACGGAAGCGCTGTACGCGCCTTCGCAGAGACCGTCGAATAACGCTTTCCCGTTTGCATTGGTTGAAGCAGTCTCCAGTAATGTGC
>JAADGX010000243.1 GCA_013152135.1 Chlorobiota bacterium | reverse complement strand
CAGGGAGTTGAAGGCATCGATCCAGTTCGAGAACGCGTGGTACAGTTCCAACTCGGGCGGGGGGGGACTGTCTTTTTGCGTTTCCGGTGCCTGGGCTTTTGAAACCGCGGGCTGTTTAGCCGTTTTGGTGCAGCCGGTCATCCCCAGAATGAAAACGATGACACTGGAAGCGATGACCGCCACGCGGAGATAATGAAGCATCTTCGAAATCCCTGACGTCGAGAGCCGAAATGTGCTGGCGCGAGGGCCCGCTGGTTTTGTAATGAGAGAAAGCATCGCGGTCAATAATCAGGGGAGAATCTTTTCTTCAACGGAGGATTTCAGGAGCATGTCGGCCTTGGCCAAGGGTGGAGGCGGAAGGGGTGTATACGTGGAGGTTCGCTCGGCGGGAGCAGTTGTAAAGATGTTGGTTATTTGGGGGAGTTTTTGTTTCGGAGGAACACGCTCCCTGTCCCCGAGAGGAATGCCGTCGTGTGTAATTGTTCGAGTGCTCAAGGGAATGATCGGAAAATGATCCAGGAGTTTTCGTCCGTTGTACAGCGCCTGGAGTTGACGGTGATACATAGCACCTGCCTCTTGGGGTGTGTACTCACCCGGATCGGCAATGCTGGAATCGGTAAGAAAGGCGATAACACGCGCGTAATTGTTTTTATGGACCATAACGGGAGTGCCGATTTCCACTGATTTGTAAAGTTCCTCCGCGTCATCGCGCCTCATGCGGATACATCCATGGGATGACGGTCTCTTCCCAAGGTATCGGTAATACCCCCAACCAAGAAGGGAATGGAAGCCGATACCGTAATTGAATCCCAGCCAGTTAAAGACCTTGGTGGAATCGAACTGAAGGCTGTACAACCATTCGATCTTTGTCTGGACGACGAAAATCCCTTCTCGCGTGTCGAGTCCTTTTTCCAGTCGTTTCGTGCCCGTGGAAACTTTGAAGGCGCGAACCGATCCGTCCCGGAAATGTTGATACACTTTTTGGGAGTCCAGGTTTACTTCAAGGAACGAAGGCATAAGCGTGTACAACGTGTCCAGCATGAAGCCGGTATAAGACAGGAACGTCGAGGTCACGGATGAATCGACGAACATGGGTTCCGCGCGTGAAGGTCTCGCTTCGGTCCTGATGCTGTCCGAAAGTCCCAGATAGAAAATACCAATTACCGCCAGCCAACATGTGACCATTGTGAACGAAGCCAGTATCATGCTGCCGGATCGATGGTTTTTCGGTTTGTCGGTTGTACTAAAATTCATTATTAATAATCGAAACCATTAAGTAAATTTATAGCCGAAACGCTGTATTTCCAAGCGGGAAAAGCAGTTACAGTGGTTTCTTGTTTTTCAGACACATCGTGTCTATCTTTGAAAGACATGTTCATTTGAAAGTAATTCGGAGTTTATGGCTACAACATCAGATTTAAGAGTCGGACTAATCATCAGGTTGAACGGGGAATTGCACGAGGTACTGGAGTACCAGCATCGCACGCCAGGGAAAGGGCAGGCGAGTTACCAGGTGCTCTTGCGCAATCTGATTACAGGCCGGCAATTCGAAAACAGGTTCCGGTCCGGCGAGAAGATCGAAACCGTTCGCGTTAATCGTCGACAGTTCCAGTTTTTGTACAAGGAGGATGATTCCCTGGTAATGATGGACCAGGAAACATTCGATCAAATTTCCATCAGCCCTGATTTATTCGTGTCCGGAGTTGAGTTTCTGAAAGAGGGAGAGGTGGTGGATATTCTCTTCGACGGCGACGTTCCATTCCGTGCGGAAATGCCCATCACCGTGGTATTGAACGTAGCAGAAACGGAACCGGGTATAAGGGGGGACACCGCGACAGGCGGCACCAAGCGGGCAGTTCTTGAAACGGGGGCAACGGTTAATGTCCCGTTGTTTATCGAAATCGGCGACGCTCTCAAGATCGATACACGCACCGGCGCGTACCTGGAGCGGGCGTAATACACTTTCACATCTCTCTGGATTTCTTATGGATTTACAATATTTACGCAAGTTGCTGAAAGTCGTCAATGCTGCCGGCATCGACGAAATTGAAATTGAGGAAGAGGGATCACGAATAAGAATCACGCGCAGGAACGCGAACACGTCGTTCGCCCCACCTGCGATATATCAGACCCCGGGAATCCCGGCCCCCGTGGCTACCGATGTTCCGGTCGCAGTTGAAGAGCCTCAAACGGAGAAAAAAGCAGGGGCGTCCGAAAAACCCGACGAGGAGAATTATCACGTCGTACGTTCTCCCATCGTTGGCACCTTTTATCGGGCGCCAGATCCCAACTCCGATCCGTACGTGAATATCGGCGATCATGTCACCGAGGGAACGACGCTGTGTATCGTTGAGGCTATGAAACTGATGAATGAAATTCCCAGTGATGTCAGTGGTAAAATCGTGGATATCCTCGTCGAGAATGCGAGTCCGGTTGAGTACAACCAGCCTCTGTTCTATATCCAACCCGACTGATCGATGTGTGCATTGAATAAGCCGGGACTCTTTATCCTTCCAATAAAGCGACCATAGCGATTATCCGTGTTTTCAAAGATACTGATTGCAAATCGAGGGGAGATCGCCCTTCGCATCATTCGAACATGCAGGGAGATGGGGATCAGAACCGTTGCGGTGTACTCCGAAGCGGACAGGGATTCCCTGCACGTCCGATTTGCTGATGAGGCCGTCTGTATTGGTCCGCCACCAAGTTTCGAGAGTTACCTCAACGTTTCCAGGATCATGGCCGCGGCGTCGATCACGGGCGCGAGCGCGATTCATCCCGGCTATGGTTTCCTGGCCGAGAATGCCGAATTCGCACGCATCTGCGAAGACACTGACATAAAGTTCATCGGCCCCGGGTCAAAGATGATTGCGGCGATGGGCGATAAAGCGCTGGCCAAGAAGACAATGAAGAACGCCGATGTTCCGATCGTGCCAGGGAGCGATGGAGAAGTCGATACGCTCGAGGACGCGAGAAAGGTTGTTGAAAGTATCGGCGTGCCTGTCATTATCAAGGCTTCCGCTGGTGGCGGAGGCAAGGGGATGCGCATCGTTCGCGATTTGGAAGACGTGGATAACCAGTACACCCTTGCCCGGAACGAGGCGGAAAAAGCGTTTGGCAATGGAGCCGTGTACATCGAACGATACATTGAGAATCCACGACATGTTGAAATACAGATACTTGGCGATCAACACGGCAACATCACGCACCTGGGCGAACGTGAATGTTCTATCCAGAGGCGTCACCAGAAACTGATCGAAGAATCTCCGTCGCCGGTTGTGACGCCGGAACTGCGCGAAAAAATGGGCGATGCCGCTATCGCAGGAGCCGAAGCGGTAAAGTACGAGGGCGCGGGAACGGTCGAATTTCTTCTCGATAGCGGGGGGAATTTCTATTTCATGGAAATGAATACGAGGGTGCAGGTCGAGCATCCCGTGACGGAAGAGGTGATAGGCGTGGATATCGTTCGTGAACAAATCCGGATTGCCGCCGGGGAGAAAATATCGCGAAGGAAAGCGCACCCGACAGGTCATGCTATCGAGTGCCGGATCAACGCGGAAGACCCTTATCATGATTTCCGACCTTCCCCCGGTGTCATCACCAGCTTTCACCAGCCGGGAGGATACGGTATCCGAGTCGACACGCATGCGTACCAGAGCTACACGATTCCCTCGCATTACGACTCCCTTATTGCCAAGCTGATCGCGCGGGGCAAGACGCGGCAAGAAGCTGTCACGCGGATGCGGTTTGCTTTGGAGGAATTTATCATCGAAGGTGTAAAGACGACGATTCCGTTTCACATCAAGGTGATGGAGGATGAGCGGTTTAAGAAAGGGGAGTTTGACACGCACTTCCTGGAAGATTTTGATTTTATTTGAAAGCACCCAAACCATTATTCAGGAGTGAAATCATGAATATACCGGATAACCTGAAGTATACGGAATCCCACGAATGGGTTAAGGTCGAGGGGAACATCGCGACCATCGGTATTACGGACTTTGCCCAGGGGGAACTCGGCGATGTGGTGTTCGTCGACATTCCTGAGAAAAAGGAACTGGCAAAGGATGATGTATTCGGCACGATCGAGGCTGTGAAAACCGTATCCGATTTATTGGCGCCTGTTTCCGGCACCATTATTGAAATCAATGAAGCTCTTGCGGAAGGGCCTGAAGTGGTGAACACGGATCCATACGGCGACGGATGGATGATTAAAATGGAAATAAAAGATTCGTCCGAGTTGGAGCATCTCCTGGATGCGGAGGCGTATAAAAGTCTCGTTGGAGCTTCCTAAAGGAATTCAATAATGCCGTTTCTTCCGGGTACCGATATCGATCGAAAGGAGATGCTGCACGCCATAGGTGTCTCCGATCTGGAGGCATTGCTTGCCAATATTCCCGAAGAATTGAAACTTCGTGAAGACCTACCTTTACCGGAGCCGCTTTCGGAAGTTGAAGTTCTGGCCTACCTCGCTGAGCTGGCCGGAAAAAACGCGGAAATATCCAGTCACGCGTGTTTTGCCGGGGGAGGGGCGTACGATCATTTTATTCCCAGCGCGATAAGCACCATTGTTTCCAGGTCGGAATTCCTGACCGCGTATACTCCATACCAGGCGGAAGTAAGCCAGGGCACGCTCCAGGCTATTTATGAATACCAGACGATGGTGGCGCGACTGTTCCGGATGGACGTGTCGAACGCGTCCATGTACGACGGCGCCTCGGCGCTTGCCGAAGCCGTGCGTCTGGCGAAAGAAGTGACACGCAGGAACAAGGTCGTTGTCGCAGGCGGCCTCAATCCGAATTACCGGAGTGTTTTGCACACCGTTGCTGGCGCCGCCGGCCTGGAATTTCAAAACGCGGAATTGACCGAGGGCACTGCGGATATATCATCCGTGCGCTCATTCATGAATGACGAGATTGCCGCAATTGTTGTTCAGCACCCGAATTATTACGGATGCCTTGAAGAAGTGCGGGAACTATCACGCGTGGCGCACGAGCATGGAGCTCTTTTCATCGTTTGCGCGGATCCCATTTCTCTCGGTGTGCTCGAACCCCCCGGTGCTTACGATACTGACATCGCGGTAGGCGAAGGCCAACCCCTTGGCATTCCCCTTTCATTTGGCGGTCCCTACCTCGGGTTGTTCTGCGCCACGGAAAAACTGGTTCGAAGAATCCCCGGCAGACTTTCCGGCATGACCGTGGACAAAGACGGCAATCGTGGATTTACGTTAACCTTGCAAACGCGCGAGCAGCAAATCCGGCGGGCCAAGGCGACATCGAATATTTGTACGAACCAGGGCCTCATGATGCTGTGCAGTACCGTGTACATGGCGCTGATGGGCAAGCTCGGTATTCTGGAAGTAGCAAAGCTCACCACGCAAAAAGCGCATTACCTTGCGGACAAAATATCCGGGCTACCCGGTTATGAACTGATGTTTGACAAGCCGTTCTTCAGGGAATTCGTGGTAAAGACACCGGTGTCTCCCAACGTTCTCGTGGAGACACTGGCCGATAGGGGATTTCTGGTCGGTCCAACGGTCACTGCTTTTCGAGATCATGGCTTGTTGATTGCGGTTACCGAGAAACGAACCAGGCAGGAAATGGATGCGCTTGTGGAAGCCTTGGCGAGCGTGTAGCGTTTGCTCAAGGTTTATCGTATTATGAATACACACAACGGTCTTATTAACTTTATATGTTGTAAGACCGTTTCCTTTTTCTTATAAACGGTTATTTCTTCATGAAGCACACAGAGTGGATCTGCATACTCGATTTCGGTTCCCAGTACACCCAGCTCATAGCGCGACGTGTCAGGGAACTCGGCGTCTATTCGGAGATCCATCCTTTTAATATCGATCCTGCATTTATACTTGAGCACAAACCGAAGGGAATCATCTTGTCCGGCGGACCCGCCAGTATTTATGAAAAAGATGCACCCGACATCGACGAGACATTGTTCCATCAAGGGATTCCCATACTTGGTATCTGTTACGGGCTCCAGGTTATTGCCAAGCATTGTGGCGGTGTCGTGGATCCCGCCGCGAAGCGCGAGTATGGTCCTGCGGATATCCTGATCAACGATACGGAGGATCTATTCGCGGAAATACCGGGAACGACCAGGGTCTGGATGAGCCATGGGGACGCGCTCACAAAGATCCCGGAGGGATTCGAGATAATAGGCCATACGGATAATGCACCGATCTGCGCCATCCGGAATGTGCAGCGAAAATTGTATGGTGTTCAGTTTCATCCCGAGGTTGTCCACACGAAGGACGGCGAGAAAATCCTCAAGAACTTTCTTTTCAATATTTGCGATTGTCGGGGCGACTGGACGCCGGAATCCTTCATTACAAAGGCGGTGGATGATATCAGGAAAACCGTTGGTGAGAAACAGGTGTTGTGCGCCTTGAGCGGTGGGGTGGACAGCTCGGTATTGGCGGTCTTGCTGTACCAGGCCATCGGCGATCAACTGCATTGCGTCCATATCGATAACGGGTTCATGCGATTGAATGAAAGCCGTGAGGTCGTCAGAATATTCAAGGAATCGTATGGAATTCCGCTTACTTTGGTGGACGGTACCAATGAATTCCTTGCCGTTCTGCGAGGGATAACGCACCCCGAAGAGAAAAGGAAGCGCATCGGCAATGTATTCATTGAATTATTCGAGAAGGAAGCAAAAGCATTAGGCGATATCGAGTTCCTGGCCCAGGGAACGCTCTATCCGGATGTCATCGAATCCATCACCTTTAAAGGACCGTCCGCGACTATTAAAACGCATCACAATGTTGGCGGTCTCCCGGAAAAAATGAACATGAAATTGATAGAACCGTTCCGGGAGTTGTTCAAAGACGAGGTGAGAAAAGTCGGGCGCTCCCTCGGATTACCGGACCATCTCATTCACAGGCACCCCTTTCCCGGACCGGGCCTGGCCATCCGCATCCTGGGCGAGGTGACACCGGAGCGGTTGGAACGCCTGCGCCTTGCGGATGCAATATTTATCGATGAACTGAAGAAAAGCGGACTTTACAACGAGGTGTGGCAGGCATTCGCGGTTCTCCTTCCGGTGCAGTCCGTCGGCGTCATGGGGGATACGCGTACGTATGAAAACACGATTGCCTTGCGGGCAGTGACAAGCGTTGACGGGATGACGGCGGACTGGGCGCAACTTCCCTTTCCTTTCTTGTCAAAAGTATCGAGTCGCATCATCAACGAAGTACGCGGCGTAAACCGGGTCGTGTATGATATCAGCTCGAAGCCTCCGGCGACGATCGAATGGGAATAGGAGCGATGGAAATCAACGAGCACCTTTTTCACAAGCTTATTGAAGAAGCGGTTTCTTACGAGAGAGCTGAAAAGTGGCTTCATGCCGCCCAAATATATGAACGCATGCTGGCGGAGATGCCGGACGCGCATTATCTTCGGTACAATCTTGCGAACGTGTATGCCAGGCTCGGGAATATCAACGCGGCCGAAAATGCAATAATCACCGCGATCAAAGAGGGCGCGGATGAGATACACGCGTACGAGGAACTCTGCAAGATCCTGTTGCAGTATGATGAATATACGAGAATCATCGAACTACTTTCGAAACTCGCCATTCGCCTTCATTCATCGCCCGGTGTTCATTTCTTGCTGGCCCTGGCGTACTCGGCCCAGG
>JAADGX010000104.1 GCA_013152135.1 Chlorobiota bacterium | reverse complement strand
ACATCGAGAAGGAACCCTGCGTCATATCGCAGCGACGCCACAATCTCACCAACCTGCCGATAATCTTCCCAGAATTCATCCGGATTACGAGCCAGGTTTTGCATGTCGAGGTAAGCATCGAGCGAGACCACCTGGCACTTGAAATCACCGAGGATGGCCGGGAAAAGCGTCGAAGAGATTCCATGCGAATAATTGATGACGAGGCTGAACTTGGCATCGCGAATAACGGCGCTGTCAATACTGCTCAGAAAACGGTCGCGATACATTTCCGGTGTGCGCTCGGGAAAGCGAAGATTTCCAATGGCATTGAATTTCGCCCGCATGTAATCTTCACCGAAGAAAAGCCTCTCGATGGATTTCCTCTCCGACAGGGACAGGTCGCGCCCCGTACCATCGAAGAACACGATATCCGTCTTTGTTGCATCGTAAGGAGAACATCTGACGTGAAATCCCGCCGCGTGTTTGCCGCTCCGAAGCTCCTGGCGCACCAGTGGAATAGGCATGATCTGCAGGTCCGTTACCGAGCATCCCATGGACATTAATCCCGCTGCGATGGAACGTTTTATCATTCGCGAGGCAACGCTCATGTCCCTGCTGGCAATAACCGGCCGGGTTGTTCCCACCATCGCGCCCAACGCCGCGCCCAGACGAGCAGCGAATTCCGGATTGATTTCGACGTTGGTAAGCCCTGTAACCCGCGCTTCGGTGAACAATTCCCGAAGCCACTTGTCTTCCCAAACCAGGCTCTTGGAAAGAACCGCGTCATCCTGGATGACTTTTTCAGGCCAGACCTTGATATTCGACATGAGTTTCGCGCCTGCCCCGACGATGCACCGTTCGCCGATAAAGACATTATCGGAAATGAGCGCCCGATCGTGGATAACGGTACCCGAGCAAACCACACTGTTTGTAATTTCAACCTGATTACCAATATTCACCCCGTCCCAGATGATGGCGTTATGCGCGCGTACTCTTTCACCGATTGTGCAGCCTTTTCCAATCACCGAATTTGATACAACGGCCGTTGGGGCAATATTCGTCCCCTCACCCACCAGGTTGTGAAAGCGCTGTTCGCCGGCCTCCCCAGTACCGACAACACGGGTATCGAGTCCCTTCATCCCCAGATCGATTTTTCCCATGAGGAAATCGAGATGCACTTCATGATACTCGTGAAGATTTCCGATATCCCGCCAGTAACCCTGCGCCACGAAACCGTACAAACCAAAACCGCTGCTCAACATGTCGGGAAAGAGTTGCTTGCTGAAATCGAATTCCTGCTTGTACGGGATCAAATCCAGTATGTGTGGATCAATGATATAGATTCCGGTGTTCACCGTATCACTGAATACGCCCCCCCACGAAGGTTTTTCAAGAAACCGGATGACGCGGTGTTGCTCATCGGTCATGACGATTCCGAAAGACAGCGGGTTGGCCACGTGTGTGAGTATCATGGTGATGTCCGCTGTTACCTGCTCGTGGAATTCCATCGCGGCGGACAGATCAAAGTTTGTGAGGACGTCCCCGCTGATGATGAGAAAGCGCTCATTGCCGATGCGGGCCGCTGCATTACGTACGCTGCCGGCAGTGCCGAAATCCGCTTCTGCTTGCACGTACTCGATGTTTACACCAAACGCCGATCCGTCGCCGAAATGGTTGCGGATGACATGTGGCTGGTAATACAACAACACCACGATATCCGTAATACCATGCTTGCGGAGCAATTCCACGATGTACTCCATCATGGGCCTGTTCATGACCGGCACCATGGGCTTGGGGATGTTGCAGGTCAACGGTCGCAGGCGCGTACCGAAACCGCCTGCCATGAGCACGGCTTTCATAGCGACACGTTTTTACTGATAGTTAGACGCATTCCAAAGAACACAAGCATGCTTTAAAACGGCTGTGGTGGCAGGTTGTAAAAATCAATATTGATATCTATTCCTTCAGTCACCTTATTGGGTTCAATGACGATCCCGTCCGGCTTTTTCGGGTCATTGGTTTTTGTGTACACGCCTACGACGTGCCAATCATTCATGACGTCGGGACCATATTGGCGCGCGACAACAACGTACGGATATATTCCTTCAATGCCCGGTTGTTGAACAATATAGGGAATAATATCCGACTCCGCCTTCAACGATTCACTGAATACCGCCCGGCCAGAAATTACTTCGAAAACAATGTCTTTGGGTGGATATACTTTAAACGCTACAACCCGAAGATCGCGCAAACTGTCTGCCGGCGGAAAGTCCGAAACGATGCGCAACGTACCGCTGAAGCCGGGGTCTATCGATGCCAGGTCGGGAGACAAGCCACCGTCACAGCCGCCAACCAGCGCGGCTATCAAGAATAACCAGGTTACAATAAAAGTCCGACACCCCGGATTCATTATTCTCATTTGTTTACGTCATCATTTGACGATGCTGCCCGTCTCGATGTCACGCTCGGGAACGAGCAAGGTCAGTTCCCCGTCTTCGTTTGTAGCCGCCAACACCATTCCCTCCGATTCGACGCCAAACAGCTTCGCGGATTTGAGATTGGCGACCACGACGACACGCTTGCCAATGAGACTTTCAGGCTCGTAATGTTCCGCAATTCCCGCCACGATTTGGCGCTCGTGCTCACCGATTCTCACTTTCAGTCGCAGCAGCTTTTTCGATTTCTTGATACGTTCCGCTTCAAAGATTTCCGCGATGCGTAAATCGATCTTGCCGAAATCATCGATCGTAATCATCGATTTCAATGGAGCGTTTGGCCATGTTTTTTCTTGCTCCTCGGCAGGTAAGCGTCCGAGTGCATCCACATACTTGGCAATAACCTCATCGGATATTTTCTCGAACAGTATCTTTTGCTCTCCGAGTTGATGTCCTTCCACGAGAGCTGGGCTGTAACCAATCTCCCAGTGGAAGGTGTATTCCTCGGGAAATCCCAGCAATGAACGAATATCCCTCGATGTAAACGGAAGTACGGGCTCGAAAAATATCATCAAGCTGTGAATGGCCTGTAACGAAATGTTAATCGTTGTCGCGCACCTGACGGGATCACTTTTTATCGTTACCCATGGTTCTGAATCGTTGAAGTACTTGTTCGCGGCACGAGCCAGATTCATGGTTCGACCGACCCCCTCCCGGAAACGATAACTCTCGTATGATTGCGCCACGCTATCGGCGGTAGCTTGAAACGTCGCGAGGAATTCACGATCACGCTCGTTGAGTTCGCCCGGCGGGGGGACTTTCCCCTGGAAATGCTTGTGCGCGAAGTGTACCGTCCGGTTGATGAAATTTCCCAGGATATCGGCCAGCTCGTTGTTTGATCTCGCTTGAAAATCCTTCCAATAGAAATCGGTGTCTTTTGTCTCAGGGAAATTCAGTGCCAGCGCGTAGCGCAGTAAATCCGGCGGGAATTCTTCGAGGTACTCTTCGAGATCGATCGTCCAGTGACGGCTTTTGGAAAATTTCCGGCCTTCCAGATTCAAGAACTCGTTCGCGGGAACGTTTTCCGGCAGCACATAGCCTCCCTTGGCCATCAGCATGGCAGGAAACATCAGGCAGTGAAAAACGATATTGTCTTTTCCAATAAAGGCGATGTATCGGGTGTCGGGTTTACACCAGTACTCTTTCCACAGATCCGGCGTTTCCTGCTTTGCCGCCCACTCCTTCGTCGAGGAAATATATCCCAGGACCGCTTCGAACCAGACGTACAGGACTTTCTTGCTGCCGTCGTCCGTTGGGACGGGTACGCCCCAGTCGAGGTCCCGCGTGATCGGCCGGTCTTCCAGGCCTTCCTTCAGCCAGCTTCGGCATTGCTGGAGAACGTTTTCACGCCACACGTCGGCATGTTCTTCCACGTATTGCTCCAGGCGCTCCTGGTAATCTCCCAACGGAAAATACCAGTGCGTGGTTTCACGAACCGTGGGTTTGGTACCCGTGAGAACGCTGACGGGATCGATCAGCTTTAACGGATCTATGGAGTTGCCGCATTGCTCGCATTGGTCGCCATACGCTGTCGGATATTCGCATTTCGTTCCATCAGACCGCAGGTGATAACAAGTCCCCATGACAAAGCGATCAGGGAGAAACATGCCGGCCTTTTCATCGAAAAGTTGCTTTTCCTTCCTCTGCTTCAGGATCCCTTTTTCTTTCAGGTCATGAAAAAACTCGAGCGCCGTTTCGTGATGAATAGGTAACGAGGTGCGGGAGTAATTATCGAAACTCATCCCGATTTTTTCGAACGCTTCCTTGTTGCGTTGATGGTACCGGTCGATGATATCCCGGGGGGAGACGCCTTCTTCGCGCGCCGAGAGAAGAATGGAAACACCATGCTCATCCGATCCGCAGATAAACACGACATCTCTTCCCCGTAAGCGCTGGTAGCGAACGAATATATCCGCCGGAAGATAAGCCCCGGCAAGATGACCGAGATGCACCGGACCGTTTGCATACGGCAAGGCGGAGGTCACCAAGATGCGTGAAGATGCCTGGTCAGTCATGGAATTCTACTGGATGTACAAATTGAAAGAAGATTAATCGAAAGAATGCGGGCTACGAGCGTTCCCGGGTCTTCGGCACGGGAATCTTGTAATCGTAAATCTTGGTATAAAGCGTGCGCAAACTGATTCCAAGTACTTCCGCCGCATTTTTCTTGTTGTAGTGGCAATCTTTCAATACCCGCTCTATATGGATCTTTTCAATGTCGCTTAACGACATCCTGGCCAACTCACCGGCGCCCGTTCCTTCTCCTTCCTCCTGCAATCCGTAATCCAGGACAAGGTCTGCTGGTTCGATAACGTTTCCGGAAGAGAGGATGATCGCCCGTTCGATGACGTTTTCCAGCTCGCGCACGTTTCCAGGCCAGTAATACTCGACCAGTTTCCCCATGGCTTCGTCGCTGACCTCTTTCGGCTCGCGGGTGCGGGACTTCGTTTCCAGGAAATAATTCACCAGCGCGGGAATGTCTTCCTTCCTCTCCGACAAGGTCGGGAGATTCAGTGTTATGACATTGAGACGGAATAACAAGTCCTCGCGAAACGTTCCCTCCTTTACCGCTTGTTTCAGATCCTTGTTGGTAGCGGCGATGACTCTCACGTTGACACTCAGTACCTGCGTTCCGCCGATACGCCGGAATTCGCCCGTCTGGAGAAATCGCAATAACTTCGGTTGGATCGATGGCGATATATCGCCGACTTCATCGAGGAACAAGGTGCCGTTGTTTGCGATTTCCACCAACCCGTGTTTCAGCACCATGGCATCGGTAAAAGCGCCCCGCTCATGGCCGAATATCTCACTTTCCAGCAAGGAATCCGGGATCGATGCGCAATCGATAGCAACGAAAGGCTTGTCTTTACGAAGGCTCTTCTGAAAAATGAGATTCGCGATGACTTCCTTTCCGCTGCCCGTCGGGCCCTGGATCAGGATGTTGCTTTCCGTCGGCGCAACCTTTTCTACTGTTTCCAATATCTGTTTGAACGACGGACTATCGCCGATAACGTTCTTGTTCGGTTTGCGCCGGTCAAGCTCGGATTTCATAACGATGTTATCAAGCTTGAGCTGACGGTGTTCGAGAGCACGCTCGATGGTAGCCAGGAGTTCTGGAAGATCGTACGGCTTTGTGATGTAATCGTACGCGCCGAGCTTGATCGTCTCCACGGCAGTTCGCACGTCCGTAAACGTGGTCAGCATGATAACTTCCGACTCCAGTGTGTTGCTCTTGATATGCTTGAGAACTTCGATACCGTTTATTCTCGGCATCTTGATATCGAGCAGGATGACATCAAATTGCTGGCGTTGAATTTTGTTGATTGCTTCCACACCGTTGGAAGCGGCCTCGGTCTGATACCCGTGTTCGATAAGCTTTTGGGTCAGCACCTCCCGGAAGAGTTTTTCGTCATCGACAACAAGCAGCATTGGAGAGTTTTCTGTGGCCATAACTCGTATCTTTTTTAGTTATTGGATTGATCAGTTTCAGATGAAATATATCGCGGAAGAGTAAAGTAGAACGTCGTCCCTTCGCCGAGAACGGATTCCACCCAGATCATCCCTCCATGGGTTTCCACGATTTTCTTCACGATAGTAAGTCCGGCGCCGGTTCCCTCATAGTCTTCCCTGGCGTTCAGTCGTTCAAAGATCTTGAATATCTTGTCAAAGTACTCGCTTTCAATACCAATTCCATTATCACGGACGTAGAACTGGTACATGTTTTCATCAAGTTCTTGTACACCGATCTCCACCATCGGACGCTCCTCGTCGTTAAACTTGATCGCATTGCTGATGAGATTATTGAACACCTGCACAATGCGAATCCTGTCGCCCCATACGAACAGATCGTCCTCCGGCGCGATCATGTCAACGTTTTTCGTCTCGATGCTGTACGAAAGGTTCTGCTTCACTTCCTTGATCACCGTGCCGATATTGACCTTCTCGGAAGGATGTTTGATGCGCCCGATCCGGGAGAGATCAAGGAGTGCGTCTATAAGCTCGTCCAGACGCTTGGAAAAGTCCATGAGCGAATTGATGTAGGTCTGCCCCTGATCGTCAATATTCTCGTAGTAATCCTGAACCAAAAGATTCGCGATGAACGAAATACCTGCCAGCGGTTCTTTGAGATCGTGTGATACGATGTACGCGAATTCATCCAGCTCCTGATTCCGAAGCGTGATTTCTTCTTTTTTCAACACCGTGTCTTTATACAGGAAGGCGTTATCCAAGGCCGATCCAACCGTGAGTCCCAACGCAGAGAGAAACTGCGCGAATTCCTTGCTCTGATCAAACGGTTCGTGACGCAGGATAACCAGCGCGCCCATCAATTGCGCCTTCGATGTAACGGGGGTGGCGCACAAGTACAGCGGCTTGTGTTCAAATCCCATCATGACGGCGGATTTTGCGTCAGCGGATGTCCGAAGCAAAGGCAAACGGTCTCGCAGCCGGTCGAAGTCGTTATCGTTCAGGAATAATTTCTCGGCAAGGTTTGGAGAAAAGGACGGCGGTTCAACCGCGATCAGGTGCGGCATGCCTTCGTCTTCATCATCATCACTCTCGAGGTAGATGGCTCCCGCGATGCCGTCGAACATCTCCACCGTTTTCTTCAAAGTCTTCTGTGCCACCTGGTCAACTTCCAGGGTTTGGCCAATTTCCAGGGAGAGACTGTTGATAAATTCCAATTCCCGTGTGCGTTGCTCCAGGGCCCGCTGGATCGTCAGGGTTTCGGTCATATCGCGACCGACGAACAGCATTCCGAGTTCCTGGTGCTGGTTGTTCCGAAGAGGCGTGAGATCGATCAGGGCCGGGAAAGTCCTTCCGCTGCGCGTATGGAGATTCGCCAGCTCGCGGCACTTTCCCATCTCCGTGGCGACTTTCTTCATCTCTTCGTACTTCCCTTCTTTACGTTCCTTCGTGGCAAACAGCTTGTCGATATTCTCCCGCCCCACGACTTCCGTCTTCGCGTATTCGAATATCTGGCTCGCTCCTTCATTGAACGAAAGTATCCGCCCGTCATTTCCGACCGCGATGATGAAAGTCTCCGTGGAACTGTCAACAATACTGGTCAGGAAATTATTGAGCTCGTAGAGTTCCGCCGTGCGTTCAAGGACGAGGTAGTTGGTATCTTCCCCCCCGGCCGGGAGCGTTTCATAGACGCTGTCGGATAGTACCCTGCACGGCGACAATATCAGGATCATCCTGCCACGCGGAGTAAACGACCGGATACGATTTGTCAATTCCCTGAAGCGCAAGGGAAATCCACTCCATGCCGTGAGGCGAGACAACATCACTCGTACCGATCTGGATAATGAAATCCTTCAACGTGTCCGGGGCGGCCGATACCTGTTTGAAATCTTCGAGGGAAAAAGACTCGTCAATCTGAAACAATTCTTGTGCGGCAGCATTGAAAAACACCATTCCATCACCCCTATCGATAACAACGGCGGGGATGTGGAACCTCGAAAATACTGCAACAGCTTTTGAAGTATTTTCCTTACTTATTGTTAGCACTTTTCTCTCATGGTGGAAAATGTTTCAAACATACTACCTCAAAGATAAGACAAAATTAAAATTATCCATAGAAAAATCGATTTCTTGTTGTAATTTTTACAAGGAGGTTTTCTGTGCCTTTCTTTTAACGCTCGTCCAATTAAACCGGACAGGCGGATACGTGTCTTTTGAATGTACATGGCGTACCGGGAAAACATGACCGAACGGACAGACGAGGAATTGATCGCGCGTTGTAAAAACGGTGATCGGCATGCGTTCGATACTCTTGTAACCCGGTACCAGGAAAGGATATACTGGATCATCAAGAGGATGGTGAGAAACCATGATGATGCTATCGATCTTACACAGGACGTATTTGTGAAGGCGTACCAGAAAATAACATCTTTCAGAGAAGACTCCGGAGTTTACACCTGGTTGTACAGGATCGGGATTAACATGAGTCTCAACCACTTGCGCAAACGTAAGCTTCGTCAACTCTTGTCGTTCGACGATTTATCGATGGAAGTACCTTCCGACGACCAGACCCCCTCCCAGATCCATGAAAAGGAAGAAATGCGGCGTTTAATCAGCAATGCCATCGAACGGCTTCCCGAAAAACAAAAAATCGTCTTCTTACTCCGGTACTACGAAGAACTTCCCTATGAAGATATTTCAACTATCCTTGGCACTTCGGTCGGGGGCCTAAAGGCGAATTACTTTCATGCAGCAAAAAAGATTGAGGCGTTTGTAAGAAATGCGTTGTAAGGAAATCGAAAAATTACTTCCGGACTTTGTGTCGAACAAGTTATCGAGAACGGAAACGCAAGCCGTGCGCGAGCATATGAAGACCTGTGCCCGCTGCCGAGAGGAGCAAGAGAGCTTGCGAAATATATTTCTTCTTCTCGATAACGTGAAAAATCTTGAAAGCGCATCCGCCAAGCCGGTCAACGTCTTAGCCGGTGTCCGTACCAGGATCAACGCCGGAAGGAAGATCCGCACCCCTTGGGTTTCTTTGCCCCGTCTTGTTCCTTATGCGACCGTCTCCGCGGCCATTCTCATCCTGGGATTTTTCCTGTTAAGAACTCCCCAACCCGATGGAAAGGAATATCAAATCTTCACCGAACAGGAAGAACGAATGCTCCTCCAGGAGATTGATACCGATTCGTTCACATTTGAAGAACTTCTTGCACTCAGCCAGACTTCTTTTGAAGAAATTACTTCAAACTCATTACTGGATCTGCCCGATGATGCTTTTATCACGGCTTCGGAAGCTTTGACTCCCATTAATGAAAACGATGCGCTGACATACGCGCTTGCAACAACCGACCCTGAAGATGTTCTTGAATCACTGCCGTCAGAGGTCTCTGAAAAGATCCTGGAGAATTTTGAAAAGCAATCGCCGCTTTAAATTGGAGGTTACAATGAAACGCAGATTATGGAAATCCATCTCGCCGGTCGCCGTGCTGGTATTGGTGATAATCGCCCCGGTTTTGAGCCAGCCGAGATTTGACAATCCTGATGTGCGAAAGCGCATCGAAGAAATCCGGAGGTTCAAATTGATCGACTATCTCGACCTTGAAGAAGAGCAGGCCGTGCGATTCGTCACCAGGGAAAAGGACTTCAGCAAGGAAGAGAAACGCCGCGAAGAGAAGCGAAACAAGGTCATCATGCAACTGAAGAAGGCAGTCGAAGAGGGAGTCTCCGAAGATGAACTGAGATCTCTGATCGATCAATACGTCGCACTCGGGAGGGAAATGGCCGAAGCACGACTGGCGTACTTCCGTTCCCTCGGCGACTTGTTGACGGTTGAGCAACAGGCGAAGTACCTCCTCTTCGAGAGAAAATTCAAGGATGAAATTCGCAACATCATTCGAAATTGGCAGATGGAACGCCGCAAGCGTCAAAAAATGAACCGCTGATTTATATCCACTCAGATTTGCCTCAAAAAACCGTATGGAATATCCTGCGGTTTTTCTATTTTGGAGCCTATGAAGCAACTGGCGCAAAACATCAGGACGGGCGACATCGCGGTTGTCGACGTGTCGGTCCCGCGGCAAGAACCCGGTAAAATACTGGTGAAAGTCTATTCATCAGCGCTGAGTCCGGGGACGGAAAAAACAACGATCGATAATCGAAGGTCCTCTCTCCTCAGTCGGGCCCGCTCCCAGCCCGAGGAAGTCCGCAAGGTCGTTGACGAAATTCGGCGCACCGGTTTCACGGCCACCTACAAGCGCGTGCGCAACAAGCTCGAATCAACTGCGCCGTTAGGGTACAGCAACGCCGGAATCGTCCTTGCCGTCGATCCCTCGATCCAGGACATCGAGATAGGCGACCGGGTGGCGTGCGCGGGTGCGGAATACGCTTTTCACAGCGACGTGATTGCCGTTCCCCGGAATCTCCTCGTGAAGATCCCGGATCCCGTTCCCTTGGACTACGCCGCATTTACAACGCTGGGAGCCATCGCTTTGCAAGGTATCCGGCAGACCAGTCCCACCCTGGGTGAAACGATCGCCGTCATCGGCCTCGGAATCATCGGCCAGTTAACCGTCCAGATGTTGAAAGCCAACGGATGCAAAGTGATCGGGATAGATATTGATCCGAACACGCTGGTCGAAGCCGAGAAATCCGGCGCGGATATCGTCCTGCACAGGAACAACGACCCGGTGGAATCCACCATCGAAAGCGTTACCAAAGGTATCGGCGCGGACGCGGTCATCATCACCGCCGGCACTTCGAGCAATGACCCGGTTACGCTGGCCGGGCGCATCTGCCGTGAACGAGGCCGCGTCACGATCGTCGGCGCGGTTGGAATGGATATCCCGCGTTCCGTGTACTACAAAAAGGAACTGGAAGTCCGGCTGTCACGATCCTACGGCCCTGGGCGCTACAACGTTGACTATGAAAAGAAGGGACAGGATTTCCCTCCGGCGTATGTCCGATGGACCATGAACCGCAACATGCAAGCTTTCGTGCAATTTATCGCCGAGGGCAAGGTGGCGATGAAGGACCTCATCACCCATACCTTTTCTATCGACGAGGCGCAACGCGCGTACGAACTGATCGCCGGAGACAAAACCGAATTCTATCTCGGTATCCTCCTGCGATATGAAGACTTGGATCGCAAGGAATTGCACGAGATCACGGAGGTTTCCCAGACGCCGCCTGCGACGCTTCCCAAATCCCGGAGTCCGTTATGCGTTGGATTCATCGGCGCGGGCAGTTTTGCTACGGGGTACTTGATTCCACACCTCCAAAAAATCGAAGACCTCACACTTGAAGGCATTTGTAACCGAACCGGCCTCACCGCTGCCGATGTTCGGAACAAGTTCGGTTTCATCTTTTCCACGACTGATGAACAAGACATCCTATCACATGAGCGCATCGGCACCGTTTTCATCGCCACAAGTCATGGCAGCCATTTCAGGTGGGTCAAAT
>JAADGX010000027.1:931-8622 GCA_013152135.1 Chlorobiota bacterium | reverse complement strand
ATCACCGGGTGATGGGCCACTATGAGGTTTGCGCCTCGTTCCCGTGCCTCGTAGACGACTTCACGAGTCACATCCGGCGCAACCAGGATGCCGGTGATTTCAGCGCCGGGATTGCCGACCAGAAGACCGACATTATCCCTCTCCCACGCGACGGCCGGCGGTGCCCACTCGTTCAGGATATTGAGAACTTCTTGGACCTTTATCATAAAAAAAATGCACTTGAGTCAGTCAGTGCATGCAGATGAGGAATTTTCCCGGTTGTCGTCGTTACAATTTTCTTTTTTGGGTTACAGAATAAATAGACACCAGGTTTCATAAAACTCCTCGATTACCAATGGTGGAGCTGAAGGGAGTCGAACCCTCGACCTCTACAATGCGAATGTAGCGCTCTCCCAACTGAGCTACAGCCCCATGTTCAATTAAGTTACAAAAGCAAGGGTCGAAAATCAATCCACCCAGCCTGCCCTCTTTCATCCCAGATGCATCGAACACCTCCGCCACGGACGGAACGGCTCGCCTCCACGATTTATTCCATTCCATTGCTTGTTCCATGTTCCACCGGGTGGTGTTCCCGAAAATAATTACTATCTTCTCTGGGAATTGTACGACTACTGAATTATACGAGAGAGGACATGAACATTACAGCAATCCAAGCCGCCTTGAAAGAAGCCTCCATGGACGGGTGGTTATTCTACGACTTTCACAACCGCGACGCCATCGCCGCCCGTATCCTGAACATGGACACAAGCCGCTTCGCTTCAAGACGTTGGTATTACTACATCCCCGCCGTTGGGGAACCGCAAAAGCTCGTCCACCGCATTGAACCCTGGCGGTGCGATCACCTGCCGGGGAAAAAGCACGTGTATCTCCCCTGGCAGCAGCAGCAGGACCTCCTTCGCTCCATCCTTTCCGGCGCACGCAAAGTCGCCATGCAGTACTCGCCGAACAACGCCATCCCCTACGTCTCCATCGTCGATGCTGGCACCGTCGACCTGGTCCGTAGTTTCGGCGTGGAAGTGGTTTCCAGCGCCGACCTGGTCGGGAAATTCGAGGCACATCTCAGCATGGACGATTGGGAAAGTCACAAGGAAGCCGGCGCCGTTATGCAGATGGTCAAGGACGAGGCCTTCAAGGAAATCGCCCGGCGCATCAAGGCCGGTGAGAGTCCGCGGGAAGTGGAAATCCAGGCGTTCATGCACGACCTCATGAGGAAAAACGACATGACCTGGGACGACGGCCCCATCGTTGCCGTCAATGAGCATGCTGCCGACCCGCACTTCGAACCCACCGAGGAGAACAGCTTCGGCATGAAAGAAGGCGACCTTGTTCTCATCGACCTCTGGGCGAAGAAAAACCGCCCCGGGAGCATCTACTACGACATCACGTGGATGGGGTACATCGGTACGGAAGTCCCGGAGCGCGTGGAAGACCTCTTCCAGATAGCCCGTGCCGCCCGCGACGCCGCCTTGCGCCTGGTCGAGGAGCGATTCGCTTCGAACACTCCCGTGTACGGATGGGAGGTTGACGACGCCTGCCGAAAGGTCATTATCGACGCCGGGTACGGCGAGTACTTCACGCATCGCACGGGCCACAACATCGGTCTCGAAGTGCACGGCAACGGCGTCAACATCGATAATCTCGAAACCAAGGACGAGCGCACGATTCTTCCCGGTACCTGCTTCTCCATTGAACCCGGCATCTACATCGAAGAGGAAAAGCTGGGCTTCCGAACCGAGATCGACGTCTTCGTAACCGATGAAGGAACTGTGGAAGTTACCGGCCCCGTGCAGGAAAAGGTGATTCCCATTCTCAATTTGTTGTAAATCCGCATCGCCATCCCGTGATCATCCTTCCGTGTCTCCGATAACCTTGTCTCATCAAGCGCCCGAGTTCCCATGAACACGTACATCATCATTATCATCGCCTACCTCATCGCCCTGACCATCTACAATTTCTACCATGCCAAGAAGGTAAAGACCCAGGACGACATGATGGTCGCCGGAAGGAGCCTGGGAATAACAAAGATGGTCTTCACGCTCGTCTGCACGTGGATCGGATCGGGGACGTTCATCGCGGGCGCGGAGTACGCGTACCGGGCGGGATGGAGTTCGCTCTGGATGCCTGCCGGCGCGTGGGTAGGCATCGCCGTCATTTACTTTCTGGCCGGCAAGATCCGTACGTTCGGCGAATACACGATCGGGGATATCCTTGAAGTGCGGTACGGCAAGTTTGCCCGCCTGTTCGGCGCCGTTGCGCTGATCATCGCGTTCACAACCATCGTTTCGTACCAGTTCCGGGCGGGAGGATATATTATCAACGTCATCACCGAAGGAGGCGTTAGTGTGGAGCTGGGTCAGACGATAGCCGCCGCCTTTGTCATCCTGTTCACCGCCATGGGTGGAATGATCGCCGTCGCGCACACCGACCTGCCGAACGGGATCATCATCGTGCTGGCCTGTATCGTGGCAATGCCGTTCGTCGTGATTACGGCGGGAGGATGGTCGGCACCCGGCGAAATTTTACCCGCGTCACACATGATGCTGATCTCGCCGGAATTCGGAAAGTACCCGATTCTCAAGGCACTCAGCTACTTCCTGGCCACCATGTTCCTCCTGATGGGAGTGCAGAGCATGTACCAGAAATTCTACAGCGCCAGGACGCCGCGCGACGCGAAGATCGCTGTCGTGCTCTGGATCATTGGGACCATCATCGTGGAGACCGTGGTCATCATCATCGCCATTTACGCCTCGAGCTATTTCTGGAGTGACAAGAGCGTCGATCCGGCATCCGTCGTACTTCTTGCCGCGCGCGACATGGTGCCCGCCCCGGTAGGTCTGCTGTTGCTCGGAGCCGCCTGCGTCGTGGTCATCTCGACCGGCATGAATTACCTGCTCAGTCCTTCGACGAATATCATGCGCGACATCTACCAGCGCTTTATCAATCCAGATGCTCCCCACGAAAAAATGGTCGCACTGCAGAAAATCTTTATCGTGGTGCTGGGATTCGCCGCGTTCCTGATGGTCTTCCTTCCCACTGTCTTCAACCTCGACATCTCGGTCTTGCAGTACGCGTATTTTGCTTACACTATTTACGGAGTCGCCATTACCCCGGCGCTCCTGGCAGCGCTTGCATGGAAACGGGCGACCAAAGCGGGCGGCCTGACAAGCATCTTGTCGGGAGCGTTCGTCGCGATCATGTTCGACCTCGTCATCCCGAACAGCTTCCCCTCCGTGATGATCGCGGGCGATCCGTGGGGTATTCCCAGCATCTATCCCGCGCTGATTGCTTCCATCGGAACCCTGGTCGTGGTCAGCTACATGACCTCGCCCCCGGATGAGAAATCGCTGGAGAAACTTTTCCCCGCCAAATCAACGTGACCCCGGCGGAGATGCTGCCGGCCGGTTTCAGATTGATGGAAAATCCCAACACTTGTAACGAGTGAAAAAATCCGGGAGATACGTTCGGCTCTACATGATCCGTCGCAAATCGTCAACCACTGCCCGGTAATCATCGAGCAAGGGATGACTCCAATTCGTCTCCAACGCTTGTAACATGGAAACGTAAAAATCGAGTGTCTGACGTTTTCCGCGACTGAAAATGCTCCACAATCCATCACCCATGTCGCGGTGCGCCTCGAGCAACGTCCGCAGGTTGTGCGTCTTGTCCGCGCACGAGATCGCCTTCACTTCATCAGAGGCTGTGGATATCTGATTGATGTATTCCGCTTTTCGTTCCTCCCACTTCAGCGCTTTGTTTTCCGTCACCGCACAGACCAGGTTCGCCACTTCGTAACCGAAGTCCTCTTCCAGGTCTTCCAGCTTGTACTTTGTGTCCTCCAGGACATCGTGAAGCAATCCCGCGGCCACAACTTCGTCGGAATACCCGGCCTGGCGCAGGATCATCGCGACATGAAAAAGATGCGAAACGTAGGGAAGGCTGGGATTCGTCTTGCGGTACTGGTTCGCGTGCAGTTCAATGGCTTTGCGGATTGCGTTCTCAACAAGCTGTGAGTACATCGACGATACCTTTAGATGATAAAGTGAATTTACCGTGGGAAAGTGAACGATTCATGTCTCTCCATGATCGCCGTCGTCATGGCTCTGTAATCTCCGGAAGGAATTTCGCCCGGTACAACGCGGCAATGGTTTTTCCGTCCATGATCCGACCGTCTCTCACCATTTCCTCCGCTTCCGTGAATGACACGCGAACCGTTGTAATCGATTCTTCCCCCGACTCCAGGTTCTGCGCTCCCGGTTCGAGTCCGCGGGCGACGAAGAGATAAAGTATCTCGTTGCTGTACCCGGGCGTCGTGTACATACCGCCCAGGTCGATCAGCCTGGCTGCGCGGTACCCCGTTTCCTCTTCCAGTTCACGCAAGGCACACTTTTCCGGCGGTTCGTCCGGCTGGAGTTTCCCCGCGGGAAATTCCAGGATATGACGATCGATCGGATACCGGTATTGCCTGATAAGTAAAACATCCCCGTTCGCAAACACGGGACAGACGACCGCGCCCCCGTCGTGAACGACGCATTCCCGCACGCTCCTGTAGCCGGTCCGGTGCAGTACTTCGTCGCGCTCCACCCGGAACACGCGCCCGGAGTAAATCAATTCCCGTTTCAGAACCGTGAACTCCCCGCTCACGGGTTATCTCCTCCGCTGATGCCCGTGAAACCCGGCCGGGAATCGCCCGCGAGATGCACGACCCGCTGTGGGAAGGGGATCTCGATGTCGTGCTCGTTCAAGGTCCGGTACACGAGGCGCAGCAAGTGATTTTGAAAGCGCGGGATGTTTCCGGGCTTATGGTAAAAGCAATACAAGGTGCAGTTGATTCCCGAGTCCGCCATTTCCTCCACGAAAATTTCCGGCGGCGGGTCCCGCTCGATTTCCTCCTCGCGGACGATCCGATCCAGCACGAGACTCGTCATCATCTCCAGGTCGGTCCCGTAAGCCACGGAGAACGGCACTTCCAATCGAGTCACGTCATTCGGATAAGAGAGGTTGCTGATACTGTCTTTTACAAGGTTGGCGTTCGGGATGATCATCATCACGTGGTTCAAGTCGATGATCTTGGTCGAGCGCAATCCGATTTCCTGGACCTCGGCCATCTGGCCGTCCGGGAGACGAATCCAGTCGCCTTGCCGGAACGGACGATCCACCATGAGCACAAACCCCGCGATCATATTGGAGAGAGTGTCTTGCGCCGCCAAGGCGATGGCGAGCGATCCGACTCCCAGCGAGACCACCAGGCTGGACACGTTCTGGCCGAAATGATCCAACACGATAATCAACGCAACCGCTACGACGACAAGGTTCAGGACCCTGCGCACGAAGGGCATCAGCTCGTTATCGAGGCGCGTTGCGGTTTTCGTCGCGATGTCGCGCATGTACCATTGAACGATCGCGGAGATCATTTCGATGGTTACCAGTCCGAGCATGGCGATGACCAGGAGGTACGTAACGGCATCGACACCCGAGAGGAGCGTCAGCCACAGGGATTCGTCCGGCGGAATGGCAAGCCGCACTTCGTCCAGGCTGGCATATACCGCGAGAACGACCAGAAGAAGAACGATGCGCCGCTCCATCACTTCCAGGATGAGATTGTCAAACACCGACGCGGTGCGCTGCGCCACCTTCCGGTTGAGAAACTGCAGAACCAGTTTCGAGATCCGTCCCAACACCCACCCGACAATGGGGAACAAGGCCGCGGTCACCAGGTGTCCGAGAACTGGATTACCAATAATATCCGTGATGATTTGCATGCGCATGATTCAATTCTTCGGTGAAATATATTTTGATTCCGGGCCGAAACCAAAAGGGAATTCCACGCGGCAACAATTTCACTCAGGACTGGACTTTCGACTTGACTGGCGGACAGGGCTTTCCCATATTGATCTGGTGGTTGAAATTGTCTTACAGATACGCACCGCGATGAAAAAACTTCTCACCCTGAGCGTGTTGGTTCTGCTGACATCGCTTCCTCTCTCCGCACAGAAAATCGCAAAGTATGCCGGTGAGTTCATGGCCATCGGCGTAGGTGGAAGAGCATTAGGAATGGGTGGCGCCTACGTCGCCGCCGGCAACGACGTCACGATGGGCTACTGGAATCCCGCAGGCCTTATGCTTATCGACTATCCCGAACTGGCCCTCATGCACGACGAGCGCTTCGGGAACCTGGTCAATTACGATTACGGCGGCGTGGCAATCCCGCTCGGCCCCAAGTACACGTTGGGCATCGCCCTCACGCGCCTGGGAATCGACGGCATCCCCGACACGCGCAACGCGCTCATCGACTACAACGGCAACAACAAGTTCGACCCCAACGACCGCCTCGACTACAGCAAGATCACCACGTTCAGCGCCACCGACTGGGCCATGTACGTGTCCTACGCCGTGCAACTGAATTCCAGCACGTCCATGGGAGCGAACCTGAAGCTCATTCGCCGCGACCTCGCCGAAGCATCGGCCATGGGCGTCGGCTTCGACGTCGGCATCCTGATCCGCCTGCTCCCGGAACTGTATTTCGGGGCCAACGTCCAGGACATAACGACTACCCTCATTGCCTGGAACAACGGCACGAAGGAACTCATTTCTCCGACGGCCAAAGTGGGAATGGCATACATGATCAAGGCGTTGGGGGGAACTTTTACTCCCGCTCTTGACGTCGACATCATGGCGGAGAACCGAAAGTACGCCTCTCTCGTCAGCGCGGGACCCGTTAGTCTCAATCCCCGCGTCGGCCTGGAATACCGGTTCAAGGACCTGTTCGCGATCCGCGGCGGCTTCACCGATACGCAAAGCCTGACGCTCGGCGCGGGCGTGCATCTTCCCAAGTTGTACATCGATTATTCATTTGCGAAATTCGACGGGGCGGACCAACTTGACAACACGCATCGCATTTCGTTGCGGTTGACGCTCCAGGAACCGAAATTTTTCAGAGACAGATCCCAGTAAAAGCACGATGACCTTTTTCCGACAACATCTTTACCGTGGCGCTATCACCACGGTTTTTCTTTACCTCGCCATCGCTCTCGTCTTTGGTGGATGTACCTCGAAGGATGAGAAAGAGGAGAAGAAAAACCGGAACGAAGAACCGGACTTGTACGTGCTGGAGGTCACAAAGGACCGAAAGGAAAAAGACCTGCTCCTGCTCACCTCCGATCAGTCTCCTCTCCTGCCCGGTGACAAGGATCGCTTCGAAGGTCTTGCGTATTACCCTGTCACAAGGGACTACGCGTTCGCAACCGTGATCCGCCGTTATGAAAACCCACGGGAGTTCATGATGAACACGAGCAAAGGCATCCCGAGGAGAATGCTGACCATCGGGTACGTGGAATTCGATTTCGCGGGCAAGAAGAACCGGCTGGAAGTGTACGCTCCCGTCGATACCGCGAACGGTGAACCGTATTTCTTCATCCCGTTCACCGACGCCACTACCGGCGACGAAACGTACGGCGGCGGCCGTTACCTCGACTTCAGTGCGGATACCGATTCGATCATGCTCGATTTCAACTATGCTTACAACCCCTACTGCGCGTACAATCCGGGGTACGATTGCCCGATCCCCCCTGCGGAGAATCATCTCGACATCGCCGTGCGCGCCGGAGAAAAGAATTACCCGCTCCATGCGAACTGACGTCTGTATACCCATCCTGGTGTCTTTGCTCATCCTGGCCTTTGCCGGGTGCGGCGGG
>JAADGX010000027.1:0-878 GCA_013152135.1 Chlorobiota bacterium | reverse complement strand
TCCGAGATGACCGGCACATTGACCGGAAGCGCCGCTTCACCGTTGCGCGTTCTCATCCCCCGGAACTGGCACGAAACCACGGACCCGGAAAGGGCTCCACAGGCTCTCGCCTGGCTCGTCGCCGATGACAACAGCGCCGCCATCCTGTTCACGAAACTCGACATGGACCCCGCCCTTTACCAGACACTGGGAAAGGAAGGATTGATGTCGGTGGGCCTGCTCAGTCTCAGCATGAAGAAAGACAACGCGAAGGAGGATGTGACGACGGTTGCGGGCCCGGAAGTTTTCACGCTTCAGAATCGCAAGTACGTCGCCTACGAATACCGCGTCGGTAACGAACGCTGCGTCAATCGCATCGTGGTTTTCGACGCGGGCAAGTTCTTCGTGGAATGCGTCGCCACCGCCATCGATCCGGAAGCGCCCCCGCCATCCCAGGAATTATTCGAAGTACAGCAAACCCTCCTCTCGACCCTGAGGTTCCCGTGACGGAGCACGAGCGCTGGATGCACGCCGCGTTGAAGGAAGCGGAGATCGCCTACGAGGAAAAGGAAGTGCCCGTGGGAGCGGTCGTCGTGAAGGAAGGACGCATCATCGGTAAGGGACACAACCAGATCGAGCAGCTCCAGGATCCGACAGCGCACGCGGAGATGATCGCCATTACCGCCGCTGCCGCGACCCTGCAATCACGGCGGCTGGAAGAGTGTACGTTGTACGTCACACTCGAGCCCTGCCCCATGTGTTCCGGGGCGATCGTGCTGGCCCGCATTCCCACCCTCGTGTTCGGCGCCTTCGATTCGAAGATGGGAGCCTCGGGAACACTGTACACCATCACCGAGGATGCCCGCCTGAACCACACCGTCCACGTCATCCCCGGCGTG
>JAADGX010000090.1 GCA_013152135.1 Chlorobiota bacterium | reverse complement strand
CCGGACAGAAAGCGGAGGTATTACTCCTCCCGTCTGTTTCCGTGAATCAATCAGGAACGCTCTATCGTGTGCATGTCGCCAATGACTGCGGCGACCTGTACTCAGATGCCGCAGCGCTTACAGTTACGCCATTGCCGACGGTTGCTGTTACGCCACAATTTGTGTCGGTGTGTGTGGGAAGCACGAGCAGTCTCGTGGGACAAGTCCAGGCACAAAATCGGACGTTTCAGCAGTGGCAAAAACAAGATGTCGGAAGCTCTGCGTATTACAACATTCCCGGTGAAACGAGCGACACATTGTTAATCGTTGCCAAGGACGTGAGCCAATCGGGTACCCGGTATCGACTCGCCGTGGGGAACAATTGTGATACGGTTTATTCAGAATCGGCAGTCCTGGGAATTAACGATGTGCCCGTGATCCAGCGGCATCCAGCGAGCGCATCGGTGTGTGAAGGAGATAGTGTCGTTTTAAGCATTATTGCAGCGAACAGCCGGCGGTACCAGTGGGAAAAAGATGGAACAGCCATTCCCGGCGCGGACAGTAGTGTGCTGGTATTGCGTTCGGTAACGATGAAAGATACCGGAATGTACATGGTCAATGTCGCCAACACGTGTGGCGGTGTTTCGTCGAAGGCCGTGCGCGTCGAAGTAACCCCGGGACCAACAATCACCGGTCAGCCTGCATCGCTGTCAGCAAGTGCTGGCGACACGGTCCGCTTCGAAGTGCGATCGGCAGGTAGTGGTTTGCAGTACCAGTGGTGGAAGGATGGGGCGGCCCTTGCAGGTGCGCAGGATTCCGTACTGATTATAGGGCCCGTACGTAAAAACGACGAAGGAAAATATGTGGTCGTGGTTCGGAACAATTGCGGCATGGTGCTTTCGGATACGGTGAACCTGTCTGTAACAGTTACATCGGTTGGCGGAATGCCTGAGGTTGCGAACGGGGTAGAGTTGTTCCAGAATTACCCGAATCCGCTGGGCAGTGCCTCGCCGAATAGCGGTGGCACTACGGCGATCGGGTACACGTTGCCTACCAGGGGTCATGTGATACTGCGGGTGTTCTCGATCCGAGGTGAAAAGGTCGCAACCCTTGTCGATGACGACATGCAGGCGGGACGGTATATCGTCTTCCTTGATGCACGCGACCTTCGTCCGGGTGTTTATTACTATCGACTGGAGTTCTTTGCCGAGTCGCAGTATGCCAGACCCACGATACAAACGAGAAAACTCGTGATAACTCATTGACAGCAAAGGCACGCCAGTCATGAAACGCTACCTTTCCACCGGCGGTATCACAGTGATCGTTACCATTTTTCTGTTCCTCGGTTTGATCCTAAACTCTGAGCGTCCAATGGTTGGTTGACAGCGGTTCCTTGCTGGAAAGGTTTTCTCCAGGTGCGTAACAGCAGCGTCCCATCACTTGCGTGGTGGGACGCTTTTTATTTCAGGATAAAAAAATCCCGGTGTGCAACCGGGATTCAGAATTGATAGGACCTTGGGAAAATGCAAATGGCAGTGTCGGTCAACACCTTTTAAAAGATCTCTGATAGCCAGGGTTCCGTGAGGAGGGCGTTAGGATACATGCAATTGGTGAGGAAATCAGATCGCATGGATACGTTACCCTGGCCACAGAGATCAATTTTCTTGCTTCCGCGAACAGAGCGAAACTGTAGGAGGGCAGTTTTTGTTTCAACATCTTTCGTATGGTGCAAGATCCTCATCGTGATTGCATTCATGCGAACTTCATGCCGAAACAATAATCCCTCATATTTTGCTCCATTTACAGAAACACCTGTATTTCAAGAGCAGTTTGAACAATTCTGAATGAAAGAATTTCATGCGAACTGTTCAAAACTGGAGCACGTCTTCTCGTTTAGGCTTAACGAAAGTCGGGTTCACGTGCCCGAATGCCGAAGCTATTTTTGTATCACCATTTTTCTGGTGATCGTGGTTTTGCCTGCGGTCAGCGTATAAAAGTACATTCCCGCTGGCAGTCTTGAGCCGTCAAAACCGACAAAGTGCACGCCCGAATCACGGTCGGCATCCAGCAATGTGGCAACCTGGCGTCCAAGCGCATCGAATATTTTGAGGACAACGTGAGACCGGTTCGGAAGATCGAATCGAATATTCGTTGTCGGCGACAGCGATGTCCCGCCGAAGGGATTGGGATAATTATCCAGGGAGATTGAAGCAGGGATTCCCGCGTCGTCGATGCCGGTAACACCGGTTATAATGCTGACTTCCTTGCTCTGCAGTACCGGTCCCGGTGTTTGACCATCGGTCGAATGAACGACCAGTACCAGATTCGCGTTCGTGGCGGCACTATCCGCGCTGATGAAACTGAAGTGCTTCGTGACGGTGGTCTGGGAACTGATCAGCGCTCCGTCACTGATGGCCGTTCCCATGTAGTCGGGAAGTATCTGCCGGACGACGTGGTTGTGATAATAGGGGTATAACAACTCGTTCGGCTGGTACTTTGATTGGGCATAGTTCAATCCGCTTTCCGTCACCATGACGTTCAAACGGAGGGGTGTTTTCAGCGTCTGGTGGAAGAACACGTCGACATCGAATTCCACTTGCTTTGTCGAAACATTGTAGCTGTAATTACGCAGGGTAATGCCTACGGGGCTGCCCTCTTGAACGCGGAGAAGATACGCGTCTTCCCACTTGTCACGATTGATAAAGAGGCTCGGCACACCGGGGTACTTGATCCGGTCCACGGTGGCGCTTGGATAGCTGCTCCCCCCCAGGAAATTGATCATTTTTACCCCCTCGGGGATTTTCATTGGTTCATTTTTTCCGTTGTGATAGGAAACGACGACCAGGTTCTCAGCATATTTTTGGACCATCTGGCGGATGATATCGGCTCCGTACGGACACCACCCGCACCAGGTGCCGGTGATCTCTTCCAGGAAGACCTTCCGGGGCTCATCGACGGCCTGTTCCTGAACCGAAATGTTGACAGGAATATCTACGCTGGCATTATCCGGATCGTTTGACGTAATGGTAATCTTTCCTGAATAATTCCCGTTGTCCAGATTGCCCGCGTCCAGTTTGACAAGAAACTCCTGGGCTTTTCCGGGCAAGACTTTTCCCGTCGGGGGGTTGATAACAATCCAGGTCGTACCGTTATTTGTGGCCTGCCATGTCAGGTCTTTCAACCCCGGGTTCTCGATCATCACTTTGAGAATGGCAAAACTGCCTTTCATAATCGTTCTTACGATTTCCGTCGTGTGAAGCTTCAAGACCGGTGTTGCCTGGGCATTTGTGTTCAAGAGTTCGACTACCGCCAGCGCCTCCTGGTTAAAATCCTGACCTCCGGGCGCGACTACGAGTTGGCCATTGGTTCCCGCCTGGTGCATGTATTGCATACCTGTTGGTTTGCGTTCCAGTTCCGTCCACGTGTTGGTCGCGGGATCGTAACTGTATGTGTAGGTAATGGCAGGCGGATTACCGGAAACAGAAGCCCGGCCACCGAAGAAATATGCCTTGTTGCCTACACCGACGCCACTGATGAGAATCGTGGGTCCGAGAGGATAATCTTTGACCTTTGTCCACTTCAGTATGCCACCGTCCAGTTCACCGACGTATGTATCAGCGATGTAGCGGGAAGGGCTATAGGTCGAGTTATACCCGCCGGTAGCAACGATTTTGTTGTTGACCGTGGCCGCGGAAAGGTAACTCACATCTTTGGGATAGTCCGTGGCAGAGCTCCAGCTATTTGTCGCGGGGTCATAAACCTGTACAATTTTATTATATATCGAATATCTGCTGGCAACCCCACCGATAACATATATTTTTCCGTCGATGACGCCCGATACGGCGCGTGCTTGTGGTTTTGGCATACTGGCTTTTTTCGTGTAAGTGTCCGTCGCGGGATCATATTCGTACACGTCCGGAATGGGCCGGTAACCCGTGCCAAAATCCGTCATGCCTGCCATGATGTAAATTTTTCCGTTGACTGCTTGGGCTGTTCCGAGGAGAAACTTCGTCAACGGGAAGTCGGATATCGCCGTCCATGTATCACTGGAGACATCATACTTGTACGATTTTGGATTGAAATATCGTCCTTTCGTAATACCCGCGAATACATACACGAAGCCATCGAGAGAAGCTACGGTGTGGAACATTTTTGCCACTGGAATATCGGCACCCCGGGTCCACATACCCAGAGGCGCATCCGGCGTGCCTTTCTGGAGAGCCGCCGATTCAGTGGTAATACCCGGGGGAAGATCCTCCGGTGGGAAGCTCAGTTCTTGCGAAAAAACGGAACAGGTGAGCAATAATGAAAGAAAAATGAAAGGTATCAATCTACTCATGAATCACTCCTTGGTTATGTAGGAAAGCGATGATTGCACCTAAGAAGAACGCCTGACGACAGGGAGTCTGGCATATTATGTAGTATTGATGCAGGCAGGAAATTGATAGCCGGCGAACAGTGCAAGTTAAACGTTTTTTCAATGATCGTCAAGTGCAGGGCCAACACGCGGGAACAAATTACCGTGGCATGCTGGGACGGATGTCGATCTCACTGACCATGGCTCGCCCGGGCATGCGGATTGCGTGGAGCACGCTTGACGCCACGTCTTCCGGCAGGAGCATGTTTTCTGTTCTCGCGCGGCTGATGTCCCGGTGGGAATCGAAAAAGGCCGTGTTGACCGATCCGGGGCATATAGCCACCACGTGAATACCGTTGTTGCGTTCTTCCAACATGAGGCAGCGACTGAAAGCCAGCACTGCGTGTTTTGAAGCGGCGTAGCCCCCTCCGCCCGCAAAAGCATTCTTCCCCGCCAGGGAAGCAATGTTGACCACGAAGGAATCACCGGAACGCCGCAAGTGGGGGATCGCCCGGCGCGTGGCGATGAACATACCGCGAACATTGAGATTGAACATCGCATCCCATTCATTTGTGGGCATATCCGCGATGTTATGAAAATGGCCGACTCCGGCGTTGTTTACCAGAACATCCAGTCGTCCAAAACGGGTGATGGTCGCATCGATGAACGCTGTGATCGATGATTCGGACGCCATGTCTCCCGTGAAAGCGAGGCATTCAACTCCAAGCGCTGTAATGGATTCGGCGGTCTGATGAAGGGATTCATGGTTGCGCGCGGATACGGCGACGTGTGAGCCCTCTTCCGCCAGGGCCAGGGCGATGGCTTTTCCGATTCCCTTGCTGGCTCCGGTAACGATCGATATCTTACCTTTGATGTCCATGGAAGTATAACCTCATTTCAGTGCAAGAATGTATGCCGTTAACTCGTTCGTCGTTTGGAAAGTACCAGTTTGACCGAGATATTCCAGGAATGCGCCGTGAAAATCTCGCACGAATTATATTGATGGTTTATTGCTCAGGCTGTTGCTTTCCATTAAATTCCCCAATGATTGAAAACCAGGACTATCATGGTTTTAAGAAGGAATGAACAACGGGAGTATGCGCTGGATGTCGTAGCATCGTGCATCCGGAAGAGACTGGATCGTTTCTGCTTGTCTACACGTGCGGATGACTGTTTCATATGGACTTATCGAATGATGCACGTGTGAAACGTTTTTAGAGCGTTGAAATTGAATAAGGTGCCGGATATATGGATCCACTGTTGGAAAAAATTGCGTTGGTTGTCGATGATTCGGAGGTGAACCGCAAGGTTCTGGCTGCTTATCTGGATCGATTCGGATTTACCGTCAAGACCGCGGGGGATGCGGAGGAAGGGTTGCTCCTGTTTCGCGAACATTATCCTTCGCTGGTTTTTCTCGACATCGTTATGCCAAAGATTTCCGGGATTGAATTATTACGGAAAATAAAGGCGATTGATCCTTCAACCATCGTCGTTATGATCTCGGCCTACGTCTCCAAACAGACGATCCAGGAAGCGAAAGAGGCTAATGCGGACTGGTTCCTCATGAAGCCGTTCACCGGTGAAAAAATACAGGAACTCATTCACCGTTTCGAAGTGTAGTCCCATTTCTTCAGAGGGGGTATTCGATGATATGTGAGCAATGTGGTACAGAGAACCAGGGTTGGAGAGCTTTTTGTTCGCGTTGCGGCAAGTCCCTGGGAATCCTGTGCCGCTGTTCTTTTCCAAATCAACCCGGTGATCAATACTGTGGTGGATGTGGACAATCCCTCGACGATCTGAAACGAGAAGCGGGGGAAAGCGACGGTAGTTTGTCAAGGCATCAACTCACCGCCGAGCAGATCGAGGTGCTGATAAAAGAAAGCCTGGAGATGAAATTTGAAGGGGAGGATAAGATTGACCAGGACGACATAGACAGGTTCTTCGAATGATGTTTGAACTTCTCGTCGAACGACACCATGTCGAATGTTCCTCGAAATTCTTGGATTCCATGGCAGGGGTCTCCGATGCTGTCATATCGCATCACTTTGCTTTTCTGAACAGGATACGGACGGCCAATGGCTAGACCGGAAGATGAAAAACTGATGAAGGCTCTGCTTCGGCGAAAGCTGATTAAGCGTGAAGACCTGGCCGCCATGAGCGCCAAAGCCCGGAAATCCCTGGCAACCCACGGTATCACAAAAACATTTACTACGGAATTCAAACTTGATGATATTGCTCTGGCCAAGATCATCGCCGAGGTCTTTTCCATTCCGTTTATTCAATCTTCTGAGCGTTTCGCAGCTATCAGTTTTCCGGAAGTTGACCGGGAATTTGTCACCCGGTACAGGGCTTTTCCGCTGATTCTCGAGAAGGACGAAGCAACGGTTGCGATAATTGATCCACCCTACGAGCAGGTGATTGAAAAACTGCGCAAGGTTTTTAAACGGAATATTCTTGCGGTTGTCGTACCACTCTCGTTATTTGAAACCCTTTCCCAGAGGGTGGAGAAAAAAGCGGAAACGACGAAACCCAAGGTTCCAAAAGTGAACCTTGAAGCTATCGACGTGGAAGCGCGCGGGAAGGATTGGGCCGACGCCGTCGAAAAGAGCGGCGAACTTCCCAATGCCGCCACCGTCCTTGCCAAAATTCTCGAATCGGCTGATAACCTGGCCGCCAGTGATATTCATTTCGAAGTAACGAGAGATGGATTTTTTCTCGTTCGCATGCGTGTTGACGGTGTGATGCAGCGCGCGGTAACCCTTCCGCGGACGTATGTCGAATCTCTCCCGCGCATCATCAGGCAGAGCAGTTCCGTTGACGCGTTCAAAAAGAATGAAGTCCAGGAGGGGCGCCTGGTATTTCCCCTCCAGGACAAGAAAATCAATGCGCGCATGAATATCATTCCGACAAGTACCGGCGAGCGCATCGTACTGCGTATACTCAGCAAGCAGCGCCAGATACTCTCCATACCGGAATTGGGCATGTCGCCGCAGGACCGGGAAAACCTGGAAGAAATACTCGAATCCTCGGGTGGCGTGATCCTGTTCGCGGGACCGCCGGGCTGTGGAAAAACCATGACCATGTATGCCGCCCTCAATTTTCTCAACAACACGTCGCTCAGTATCGCCACGCTGGAGAACCCGGTGGAGATCGAGCTGGATGGGATAAACCAAATATCGATTGATGATCTGCGCGGTTTCAATTACACCGACTTGATTCGTGCTCTGATGCGCCAGGATGTGGACATTATCGGGATTGGTGAAATACACAACCGCGAAGAGGCGGAAGCGCTGATCGAGGCCGGCTCGGCGGGAGTTACGGTTTTGTCAACCGTGTGTGCCAAGGATAGCATTGAAGCAATTA
>JAADGX010000118.1 GCA_013152135.1 Chlorobiota bacterium | reverse complement strand
GTTCCACGGCAGCGGATTCGGCCGGCTTTTCCCCGGCGTAGTAAGCCATGAGCTCGGTCAGCGGATCGTATGTGCAGGCGCGTTTCTGTTCAGCCATTGGTTTTCTTCTGTAAATTACTAATATACTTGAAAGCGCACAGCTCTCCCAACCCCGAGAGATTTCGATTCGCCGGAAAGCTGGTCTCACTCTTCAACCACGATACACCTACCATGCGCAGAAATATCGAATGCAAGATTCCGTGTTCCGACACTGGCGGAGTCGAGCGGCGCGCCCGCGACCTGGAGGCAGCCTTCCAGTGGCGGCGGCGCCAGCGCGACACGTACTTTAACGTCCCGTCCGGAAGATTGAAACTGCGGGAAGTGGAGGGCAAATGGGGTGAAATCATTTTCTACCACCGCGCCGATACAAGCGGCGCACGCGAGAGCCTCTACCGGATCACACCGGAACCGGATCCCGAAGGAATGCGAGCGCTCCTGTCCTCGGCACTGGGAGTGAAGGTCACCGTGTCGAAAACCAGGACCCTGTACCTGCTCGGTTCAACGCGCATTCACATCGACGAGGTGGAGGGACTGGGTTCGTTCGTCGAAATCGAGGACGTGGTATCCGGGGATGAGGACGAGGAAATTTCGAGTCGACGTGTGGAAGAATTGGCGGCGCACCTGGGCCTGGACTTCGCTCGCGCGGTGCCTGTTTCCTATGCCGACCTGTTATTGGATACGCGCAATAACTCCATCCCCGGAGAACGGTGACATGTGGAACGAAGGAAACACGCTGGAGAAAGTCCTGCTTGCAGAACCGCGGCCGGAACGGGCGCGAGTGTTCTCCCTGCGCAGGCACAATTTCGGCGGCTGGATCAATCACGAAGCCATTCGCCGGCAATTCCACACGTTGAAAGAGACCCTCGAGCAACACGGTACAGAGGTCGCGGTGATTCCCCAGATGCCCGGCTACCCGAATTCCATCTTCCTGCGCGACACCGCCTCGATGACTCACGAAGGATTCATCGCTCTCCGGATGGGCCTGGCCACGCGCCGCGGCGAGGATGAAGCCGTCGCCGCTTATCTTCGCCGGGAAGGCTTCGCCGAACTTGGCAGCATCGAACCGCCGGGCACGGTTGAAGGCGGCGACATCATCCTTGCAGGAACAACCGCGTTCGTGGGACACTCCCGCCGTACCAACAGGGAGGGCGCGCTCCAGGTGCAGGAGTTGCTCGAATCCATCGGTTTCTCCGTGCGCGTGGTGCCCGTGCCGCCACCGCATCTCCACCTGGGAGGGTTCATGAGCATGGTTGACCCGGAGACGATCCTCCACCGCGAGATTCCCATCGACCGCGAGGTGTTCGCGGGATATCAAACCATTTCGGTGCCGGACCCGTCGTTCATCTCCGCCAACGTGATTTGCATGGCTCCCCGGCTTGTCCTCGCCGACGCAAGCCAGGCCACTACCATAGAAACCCTTGAGCAACACGGGGTGCAAGCGCTGGTTATCGACGCCAGCGAATATGTCCGTGCGAACGGCGGTCTCAACTGCCTCATTCTTCCCCTTGTTCGTGCCGGCTGAACCCGCCCGAAAATCCATTCCGAATCCGCATCCGCAAAAGCGCTCTTTTCTCCACGTATGGAGGGTGTTCCCTTTTACCCGAAAAAAACTTCTCTTAATACTTGACAAATGGTAATTTGAGATGTAAATTTTTCCGGGATTAAAGGTAGCTTTGTCCGTTTATCCATTTTATTCAGTCATTACAATCACTACAGTCATTATAGAGGTATTCACGTGCTCTATTCAAAAACAGCTCAGTATTCGATCCAAGCGATCCTGTACATTGCCACCAACCAGCAGGAAAACCAGAATATCCTGGTAAAGGATATCGCCAAGGACCTCGAACTCCCCGCTTCTTTTCTCAGCAAGATCCTTCAAACACTGAGCAAACAGGGGTTTTTGAAATCCACAAAGGGCCCGACTGGTGGATTCGCCATGTCGGATAAAGGAAGGGAAGCAACACTGGATGATATTGTTCATGTTATCGACGGCGAATTCGATTACGAGCAGTGTATTCTTGGTTTTAAACCATGCGAAGACGATACCGCCTGCCCCATGCATAACGAATGGAAGCGCATCCGGGAAGAGATAAAAACATTGGTCAAGAAGAAAACCATCGAGCAACTGGCTTACGAAATGAGCCCTGAGGCGCGGGCTCTTCTTACTCCGGATATCATAAAGAAATAAACGACATTCCGGCTTTATCAGGACTTCACTCTTTCTTTACGAATTAAAAAAGCCCGGGGGTTGTCAACCCGGGGCTTTTTGCAAGGTCGCCCTTGTAAAAGCCGTTTATCGTACAGCGATACAGGTGATTTCCACGAGGGCATCTTTGGGCAAACGACTGACTTCAACTGCCGCGCGGCTTGGGGGATCGGAGGGAAAAAACGTCGCGTACACTTCGTTCATAGCCGCGAAATCATCCATGGACTTCAGGAACACGGTACAGCGCGCGACATCCTCCATGGTGAAACCTCCCGCCTCCAGGATAGCTCGCATGTTGGCAAGCGCCTGGCGTGTCTGTCCGGCGACGTCGTCGGCTGCGAAGGCACCACTGGCGGGGTCCAGGCCAAGCTGCCCGGACACGAAGAGCATATCGCCCGCCCTGACCGCCTGGCTGTACGGCCCGATGGCCGCAGGGGCGTTCTTGGTGGAAACCGTTCTCTCGTTTGTATTCATGGTCATCACTATATTTATGGAACAAGGATTGGAAACGACACGTGCAAGTCGATTATCATTCCCGGGCAAGATACGAAACACTCAATCTCTTCGCACACCGTTCGGAATGGCACCATGAGTGACAAGACGATTTTTCAACGTATCATCGACCGGGAGCTTCCCGCCCGTTTCGTGTACGAAGACGAGGAAATCGTGGCGTTCCACGACGCCTTTCCCCAGGCGCCCGTTCACGTGCTCATCGTTCCACGTAAACCCATTCCTTCCGTCGATGACCTTGAAGATGATGACGTGTCCCTCGTGGGCAGGATGATCCTGCTGGCGAAATCGCTCGCCGAAGAGCTTGGCTTGACACAGGGCTACCGGCTGGTTTTCAACTGCAAGCGGCAGGGAGGACAGACGGTTGATCATCTTCATCTCCATCTTCTCGGCGGCAGACATATGCACTGGCCGCCGGGTTGAACGAACAGGATCATGCGTGGAAAACGGGTTACACCACTGTTGGTTTGTTTGCAACCAAGAATATTCTGGTAAGAACGATCAATTTATCTTATTTTTCCGGTAACATAATCGAGGCACGAGACACGGTGCTTTTCCACTCATAACAAGGGCTGACGCCAATGTCCGAAGAGCTCACCATCCTCATGGTCACTGCCGCCTCCATCGGCTTTTTCCACACCATCACCGGTCCCGATCATTACCTGCCGTTCATCGTCATGGCAAAGGCCCGCAACTGGTCGCGGACCAAGACCACCTGGATTACCATCGCGTGCGGTGTGGGGCACGTCGGAAGCTCGGTGATTCTCGGACTGGTGGGGATTGCACTGGGAATCGGAGTTTCCAGGCTGGAGATGATCGAAGCGCATCGGGGTGATCTCGCCGCCTGGGGTTTCCGCAGGGCATCCCGCAACAAGCCTCATACCCACACGCACCTGCACCTTGGTGGCCAGGCCCATGAGCACGAGCATACCCACCAGAAAGATCACACACACGTGCACGAGGGGGACAGCGTTTCCATAACACCCTGGGTGTTGTTTACGATCTTTGTACTCGGGCCCTGTGAACCATTGATTCCCCTCCTGATGTACCCGGCCGCGACCGCAAGCACATGGGCCGTGGCGTACGTAGCGCTGGTTTTCGGCGTAGTGACCATTTCCACCATGCTGGGTATGGTCATCCTGGCAACGACGGGACTGCAATTCTTGCCCTGGCGCAAGCTGAACCGCTTCAGCCACGCCCTTGCGGGCTCATCGATATTCCTGTGCGGCATTGCCATCGCCTTCCTGGGTCTTTAAACACATCCACGTTTTTCCGGCATCCTGATCCGGTACAACCTCCACTTGCGAGAAAATATTTCATCCTGTTGAAGAAATTTTTTCTCAAAAATCACCTCCACCGGCATTCCGCCTTCATTAAATGTAATTTCTGCACGGAAAGATAAAAAAACCGTGGCTTTCTGTTGACGCGCCATCTATATTCAGGCTGTGTATGTTATTGAACCGGGCACACACTGAAGTTTTTTCATGGATGATGTAGAGGAGGCTCACGATGTTTCTTGACGCAGTTCGAATCCAAAAATACAAGAGGATCAAGGACTCGGGGTGGGTTCGGATAAACCGTATGACGGCGCTGGTCGGAAAAAACGAGTCTGGAAAGACTTCGTTTCTGCGTGCGTTACATCGGCTGAATCCATACAACGAAGAAGATTCGTACTTCAACATCATCAAGGAGTATCCGCGAGATCGGTATGCCGCGGACCGTGACAAGGAAAAACAGATGGTGGTTTCGGCGCGTTTCAATCTCGCTGGGAAAGAAATAACGGAAATAAATGCGGCGTTCGGTGTCAAGTGCCTCACTTCGGAGCAAGTGATTGTACATAAACACTATGACAATTCCCGGACGTTCGAATACGCCGTGGACGAGAAGAAATTCCTGCGGGAGTTCGTGAGCGCCCACATCCCCGAGCTTGCCGCGAAAAATCTCTCGTACAACGACGTGGCCCAGTGCATCGCAGCGCTGAACAGCGTCAAGGAATCCACCGACAATCCCGCGTTGAAAGAGAAAATCGACAAACTGGCTGCAACGCTCCGCAATCGCTTCCGTGTCGGCATCACCAAGTACATCTTCGATACACAGATCTTCAAGCGCATCCCCCGGTTCATCTACTTCGACGAGTACTCCAGTCTGAACGGAACCATTTACATCAACGACATCATCCAGCGGAAACGCGAACGCAGGCTCTCCAAGTCCGACCGGACGTTTCTCACGTTGTGCGACCTGGCCGGTATTACGCTCGAGGACCTCGTGCCAGACGATATTCGTTCCTCTTTCGAGGATCGCCAGATCAAAATGGAAGCCGCTTCGATTGCCGTCACGGATAAAGTGGCGGAATACTGGAGCCAGTCGGAGTACGAAACGCAGTTCAAGCTCGACAACGACGTGCTCTCCATCATGATCCGTGATTTGAAGAACAGGGTGTCCATCAACTTCGACGAGCGGTCGCGTGGATTCATCTGGTTTTTCAGCTTCTTCACCGTCTTCATGCAGGAAAGCAACGGGCAGTACTCGAACACCATCCTGCTGCTCGATGAGCCGGGTATCAATCTCCACGCCTCGGCCCAGGCGGACCTGATACGCGTTTTCGACAGCCTGTCGAAAACGAACCAGATCATCTACACCACCCACTCGCCTTTCATGCTGGACACGCACAGCCTGACGAACATCCGTATCGTGGAAGAGAGCGGGCACGGCACCATTGTTCGCACTGATTTCAACACCAAGGACGCCGAGGCCCTGTTCCCGCTCCAGGCGGCGTTCAGTTTTTCCGCGGTGCACTCGTTGTTCAAGGATGTATCGGCCGTCGTAGTGGAAAACCTGACGGACTACTGGTACCTGCAATCGCTCAACGAACTGCTCCGGGCCTCGGGAAAGACACATTTGCGCAACACCTTTACAATAAGCCCGTTGGGAAGCAACGGCAACATCACTTCGCTTCTGGCGCTGCTCTTTGCTCACCGCCTCAAGATCGTCATGCTCCCCTCGACCCGGCAGTTCGGATTCCAGGTGGATCAGTCGTTCGTGGAACACCTGTTGAAACAAGGCAACATCATTCCCCTCGGGTCGATTCTCGATCGGCCGGAAGCGGGCATCGAGGATCTCATCGAGGAGCCGTTCTACCTGGCGCTGGTCAATGACGTGTACAAGAGCCAGGTGCAGGAGCCGGTGCTGACCAGCAAGCTCGACCGGAACATCCCGCGCATCGTCCCCCGCCTGGAGAAACACTTCGAGGAAAAGTACTCGATTCCGTTCCAGGCCATCTACCCGGCCCAGGCTTTCATGAACCAGCTCCGGGACAAGGGATTACGGCTTCTTCCGGAAACGACTATACGTAATTTTGAAACACTTTTTGATCGCATCAATGCCGTGCAGTTCTAGCCTCCTCCAAGAACGGGCGACGCCGCCCAAGAACGTGATTGCAGAGGAAGTCCCGTTGTGTGCCCTGATCGACTTACCAGCAATCACGAAGACGCGGTGAATAACCCGGCCGCGCATTGATGAGAAAAGCAGGTCCCCCGACCTGCTTTTCTTTTCTTCTCGATATGAGACGAATTCCGCGCGAAGATCAAGCGATCTTCTTGTTCTTGGCGTAGGTGAAGAGAGGTTCGGCACCGCTTTCCAGCGTCTCCCGCGTGATGTAGCAACGGACGATGTCGTCGCGGGAAGGAAGGCTATACATGATTTCCAGCATGTGGTTTTCCAGGATGGAGCGGAGAGCCCGCGCGCCGGTCTGGCGTTGCACGGCTTCCTCCACGACGTATTCGAGAGCAGCGGGATCGAATTCCAGTGACACGCCTTCCATGGCGAACAATTTCTTGTACTGCTTGATGATCGCGTTCCTGGGTTCGACCAGGATTTTCAGCAGCGCTTCTTTGCCCAGCGAGTGCAGGGCCGCGACCACCGGGATGCGACCGATGAGTTCCGGGATCAACCCGTACTTCCGGAGATCGTCGGGTTCGACCTGGGCGATGAGCAAATCCTCGTCGTACTCCTTCTTGTTGATGATCTCGGCGCTGAAGCCGATGGGGTTCTTGCCCACGCGCCGCTGCACGATTTCCGCCAGGTCCACGAAAGCGCCGCCACAGATGAAAAGGATGTTCTTGGTGTTGATGTTGATCAGCGCTTGCTCCGGGTGCTTGCGCCCGCCCTTGGGCGGCACGCCCGCGATAGTGCCTTCCAGGATTTTCAACAACGCCTGCTGGACGCCTTCGCCGGACACGTCCCGGGTGATGGAAGGGTTCTCGCTCTTGCGGGCGATCTTGTCCAGCTCATCGATGTACACGATGCCCCGTTCGGCCCGCTGCACGTTGTACTCGGCGTTCTGGAGGAGATTAACGAGGATGGTTTCGACGTCGTCGCCCACGTAGCCCGCCTCCGTCAGGGTAGTGGCGTCGGCAATGGCGAAGGGCACATCGAGAATGTGAGCAAGGGTCTGGGCGAGCAAGGTCTTGCCCGTGCCGGTGGGCCCGATGAGCACGATGTTGCTCTTCTCCAGCTCCACCTCGTCCAGGTCGGCGGAATCCAGGCTCTGGATGCGCTTGTAGTGGTTGTACACGGCGACGGAGAGGATTTTCTTGGCGCGCTCCTGTCCCACGACGTATTCATCAAGCTTGTGCTTTATCTCTACCGGCGTGGGAAGATCCTTGCGCGCGGTCTTGTTGCTGTAAGCGGCAACGTTGTTCTTGAGGATATCGACAGAGCTGGCAATGCAGACGTTGCAGATATACACGTTGGGCCCGGCGATAATGCTGTCCACCTCGCTTGCGGACCGGCCGCAGAAAGAGCACTTGATGTTTCCCGGTGTCGGTGGTTTTTTCCCAGAAGAAGAGTTCATGCGTGATTTCCTTAAAGAGCCGAATACCTATGTAAAACCTACTAAAACAAGCGGCGAATTACAATACAAGAGAATGACGACGTGAGCCCGCACCCCTTCCTGGCGTGACGCG
>JAADGX010000067.1 GCA_013152135.1 Chlorobiota bacterium | reverse complement strand
GGTGGTAATGATATCGATGATCCGGCGCTCCGATTCCTTATCGGCTTCCGTTACCAGGTTCAGGTCCTGCCCGTTCTTGATCTCGATGTGCTGAAGGTTCCCCAGGTGCTGGAGAAGTATCTTCCCCGCCTCCCGCGCCGCGTGAATGGCAATGTCAATCATGAATTACCCGCTATTGAATGCTGATGCATTTTCATAATGCGTAATATTTAAGGTAGAAAGAAGCCGCTGAATTTCAAATCACGAAAAAGGGATAGGGCGGGTAATTGCCTGCGAGAAGCAAGTTCTTTACTTTTCCGCATCGAAACATCGCATGCAGGGGATGCGAAACACAACGTGAAAGGTTGTATTACCAATAAATGGAACTGACATGAATATTGGAATCCTGACCGGCGGCGGTGATTGCCCCGGTTTGAACGCAGTTATCCGCGCCGTGGTCCGTCGTGGCCTGCACGCGGGACACACGGTTACCGGCTTCGAACAGGGCTGGCAGGGTGTGTACGAAAACAGGACCGTGACACTGGGACGGGACGAAGTCGCGGGGATACTCCACCGTGGAGGCACAATCCTGGGTACGTCCCGCTTCAATCCCTTCGCGAAAGAAAACGGGGAGGAGCGAATTCGGCAATCACTGGGCGACAACGCAATCGATGCCCTGATCGTCGTGGGCGGCGAAGACACGCTCGGCGTCGCGCAACGCCTTTACGAGGGCGGCGTCAACGTTATCGGTGTTCCGAAGACGATTGACAACGATCTCAACGGCACCGATGTCACGTTTGGATTCGATACCGCCATCAATATCGCCATGGAAGCGATAGACCGGCTTCATACGACTGCGGAGAGCCATNNNNTCATCGTCGTCGAGGTGATGGGCCGCCACTCCGGGTGGATCGCGTTCTACGCCGGTATTTCCGGCGGCGCCGACGTCATCCTTATTCCGGAACGGCCGTTCAGCATCGAGAAGGTCTGCAACGCCCTGCGACGCAGGCATGAATCCGGGCGGACATTCAGCATCGTGGTTGTGTCGGAAGGCGCAAAGTTTATGACCGGCGAACCCGGCGACGAAGACGGAAGCTATATTCTCTCCAGCATGAAAAAAGACGCTTTCGGGCACGTACGGCTCGGCGGAATCGGAAGCATGCTTGCTGCCGAAATCGAGAAGCGCCTCGATTACGAAACCCGCGCCACCGTCCTGGGACACGTCCAGCGAGGGGGCACACCGACTGCCGCCGACCGCATGCTCGGAACCAGGTTCGGCATTGCCGCGGTCGAATTCGCCGAGCAGGAGAAATTCGGATTCATGGTCGCCTTGCAAGGCAACGCTCTCGTGCCGGTTCCGATCTCCGAGGCGGTGGGCAAATTGAAAACCGTCCCTGACGACCTGTACAAGATCGTGGAATCGTTCATCGCGTAAGGTGCAGGCACACGCGAATACATGAAACGGCGATGACCTCGCGCTGAGCCGAATGACGGTTTTTTCAATAATCGAGTCAATTGATTTCGAATGCCTTCGCTATCACCTCTGGAGACACTTTACCAGCGCCTGAAAGAACTCGAGCGAGAACGCGGCGGCGGGGCCGACTACCTCGTCCCCGGCCTGTGGACAGGGGCTTCAGGCGGACAAAGCATCGTCGCAGTAAACCCGTTCCGTTTTTTCCGCCATTGCATCGAGACCATCCTCTCTGGCGAGGACCGTACACCGGAACCAAGAGCCGATGCCGGCGAATGGAGCAGGGAAGCAGTGGTGTATAACATGTTCATTCGGCACACTGCCGCTTTCGATCACAACGGGGACGGGCGCGTTTCGGTGGCAGCGTCCCGCGACGGCTTTCGGGAAACCGGCACGTTCCTCAAAGCTATTGCGCTCCTGCCTTACATCGCCCGCCTCAAGTGCGACACCATTCACCTCCTCCCCGTTGCTTCCATCGGCAGGGACGGCAGGAAAGGTTCGCTGGGTTCGCCGTTCGCCGTGAGGAACCCGTACATGCTTGAAGAAACCCTGGCCGAGCCTGCGCTGGCCCTGGACACCAACACCCAGTTTGCTGCGTTCGTGGAGGCGGCCCACCGCATGGGCATGCGCGTCGTACTCGAGTTCGTGCTGCGTACCACGGCGAAGGATTCCACGTGGATTCCCGAACACCCGGGATGGTTCTACTGGATCCGCGAGGACATCCCCGATCGCGGGCAAGGCGAGAACGATCCGAATAAGTTCGGCTCTCCTCTTTTCGGCGAAGACGAAATCCGGAACATAACGGAACGAGTCCTGAATCATAATTTCGATGACCTGCCGGAACCGCCTCTTGTTTATCGCAACATGTTTGGTCCCGTGCCTGTCAGGGTGGAAGAGAGCGACGGGCGCTACATCGGCTACGGTCCTCGCGGAGAACGCCTTCGCATTCCCGGCGCGTTCGCCGACTGGCCGCCTTTGGACGCGCAACCGCCGTGGACCGACGTGACTTACCTGCGTCTTTACGATGCGGCCGGATTCAACTACATGGCCTACAACACGCTGCGCATGTATGACCGGAAACTGGCCCGCGAAGAAAACATCGTGAAGGATCTGTGGGAAAAAATTCTCGGCATCATTCCGCACTACCAGAAGGTTTTCGCGATTGACGGCGTCATGATAGACATGGGGCACGCCCTGCCCGGGCCGTTGAAAGCACGGCTTGTCGAATCGACGCGCAACATCGACCCGTCTTTTGCTCTTTGGGAGGAAAATTTCGACCTCGGCGAGCAGGCACAATTGAACGGGAGCAACGTGGCGATAGGTTGCCTGTGGAAAGTCCAGCATTCACCGCGAGAGCTTCGTCGATTTTTAAGACTGCTTGCGACGAGAGGGACACCCTTGCCGTTCTTCTGCACGCCGGAAACCCACAATACGCACCGGGCGGCGGCAAGAAGCGGAGGAATGCAATTTTCCCGTCTGTGCTGGATCATGAACTGCTTCTTGCCGGGGGTTCCTTTCATTCACCAGGGCTTTGAACTGGGAACCACGTTGCCGGTCAACACAGGCCTGGATTTCTCACCGGAAGAGATTAAAGCATTACCCCCCTCGAAGCTCCCATTGTACAGTGAAGCCCAGCTTCCATGGCAGTCCGCATCGACACTCTTGGCGACGATCCCTGAAATTCTGGACTTGAGGAACACGTGGAAAGACGCAATCCAGGATCCATCACCACATAGTTTTGATCTTCTCCAGACTTCGCACGATAAGCTTATCGCTTTTCAGCGCACCAGAAGCGACCAGAGGAGGCATGTTCTGGTTGTGTGTAATTTTGACTTCGAGAGTGCCGTGGAAGGTGAGGTGACTTTACCCGCTGATACCACCGGCGTGAAATCCTTGCTGACGGGGGAAATGTTGGAAACGAGGGATGGGATCCTGCGGTACCGCTTTCAACAGGGCGAAGGACTCATCTGTGAGTACTGATGGTCCTCCGCACGTGTCCTGTTGCTCCCTCTTATAATTGTTTTTCCAGGCGCCTGATATTACGCTGGATGTCGTTCTTTTCCGCGCGGGAAAGTTCCAAAGACAAGCAACCCAGGTATTCATCGATTGCCTGTTGCACGAGTCCGAGGCGCTCAAACGCCCGCGCAACCAAGCGGCGCGCAGCCAGGGGATTCCGCAAGCCGTAGCGATGCAACGTGGATTTAACGGTTAGAATAGTGGTCTCGTAGTATTTATGCCGGAAAAGCGCGCGCGCGCCTTCCAGGCGCATAATGCCGATTTCGGAGTATGTAACGGGATAGGAGGAGGAACTCCCGCGGCTCCTTCCATGCATAACTGTTGGTGTCGCATTTCCGGTGGACGGACGCGAGTCGGGCAGGCCGCGGATTTCTTCCATCGCAAGTTTCAAAAGCAAGTCGTTGCGTCCGAGATGGCGGATATCGCCAACATCGAGGATTGCAAACGAAGGCAACGAGAACATCGACAGGCCGACTTTTAACGTGACTTCGGCGTCTTCACCAGTACGTATGGTATCTTCCGGTTTGAGGACATCGCCGACATGCAGCATGATCCATCGTTCGGACATGCCCCGCCGCACTTCCGCGTATCCCTTTATGGAGACCACGGTCACCGTGTTCGCTCGCACCACGGGAACCAGGATAACGAGAAAGATCATCGCAATACACATTCGTAGTTTCATGATATCATCCCTTCTCATTTCGATACTTGTTATAATTCACGAGAGCGCTTGACGATTTAATAAACATCAACGATTTTTACGTTTCCGCGTAATTGACCAAGCATGAGTTCCACGTCGCGGTAATACTCGAGGGCGCCCTGCTCCCAGGCCGCGTCGAACCCCTTTGTGATCAACGTGGGCTCAACCGGTATCCATAATGTTTCCCGGTTCGTGGAATTACGCCGCACAACGAGTTTTCGCTCATTACTTGTAAGAGACGACCAGACGTAGGCCGGCAGCTTCGTATCAACGAGCAAGTAGATATGAGCGTTGTCTCCGTTTTCATCCACCGAGTCGTACCGTACATCAACGAAGGCGGTCTCAAAACCAAGACTGTTCATCAAAGCCGAGTAGCACACGGTCAAGTCGTCGCAATCGCCTCCCCGCAGATCAAGCGTTTCCGACGGGTATTGCACACGGTCGAATTCTTCCAGGCTGGTGAACGTCTTTTCATCAGCATAGTAGGAAAGAAGGTTGGCCAGGCGATTGAACACGAGGCGGGCTTTTTCCAAGGGCTGGCGCTCCGGCGGAAGCGATTCCAGAAAATCGATATTTTCGTACAGGGCTTTTCGGGCGAATGCCTTGACACGCGGTTCATCAGGTGTCACGAAATACTTGAGCATGAGCGGATCACCGTTCCAGAAATTCCGGCCCAGGATCAGGACTTTCTTGTACTCGATATCCGTGTAATTATTGACCTCCGCTTCCATCACGGCAATACGGGCATCCCGAAAGGATTCCTCATGAACCGAGAGGATATTCTCGTTGAACTCCGCCGTGAAGGGGATGTCCCGTATCTCATGTGGATTCAGGTAAAACTGGCTGGTATTTGTGGGCATGCTCATGAGCTTGGGCACAAAGAACGACAAACGTGCGGATACCGTTTTGTCCGTCGTGTTCCGAACCCTTGCGTACCCGAGAGGGCGCATGGCATGCACGCGGTAGTTGACCGGAAACACCATGCTGAAAAATTGCACATCTTCAATTCTGACGAGCGGTTCGGAACCGCTGCGATACGCGTACGTGACGGAAGCGGTAATTTGGTTTGTCGTGTACGGATTCCAGTGCAAAGATGACAGCGGTTGAAAACTGCCAGGCAGAATACCGTTCGAGGGCACCCGCTGACCAAGGAAATGCACGTACGCCGCATCGAATTGGACGGTCTTGTAGGAATATCCCAGGCCGATCGAAAGCGCTTCAATGGGATTCGACGAGGTGGTCATCCAGAACCCCTGCCGAACAGTGAAATCGGGCAGGTCAAAAACGTTGTTTTGTTCATAACCAAGTACGACGGCAAAACGGGAATTCACTTCAGCAGTAAAAGTGAGCTCACGGGAATATTTATACGCCCCTCCGATGCGAACGATTTTTTCGGGTCGATATTCAAACTGGCGATAGTGGTCCGGAAAGTACGCTTCCCTGACAGCCAGGATGTTGTCTATCAGTGCCCCGGTCTTGACCGATGCATTCACGTTATAGCTGAATCCTAAATTAAAACTCCACAACGAGGCCCGATACGATGCGGAATTACCCGGCGACTGCAAATACCCGGAACCGGGGGTGCGAAGAAATTCTTCGACCCATCTCCCGCTGATACCAAGCGCCACTTCATCGGAAAGGCGACGCGCAAACCCGATCCTAAAACGATCCCGGAATTCGAGCGCCGAAGGATACGGCCACAGTCCCCCCGCCTCAGTATGAATCGAGGTATTGTCGAACTGCAAGAGAAACTCCTGGGTCGGTGTGTACGAAAGGGCTCCCACCTCGTTTTCGCTAAATCTGTACGCGACACCAATCATTCCGAATCCGAAAGCCTCTGCGTTATTGAATGCTCCAACCGCGGAACTTGTAAATTCCCAGTTATTCACGGTCAATAAACCGACCGGATTACTGTACACTGATGAAACATGAGCCGGGTCCGCCGTCTCCGTACCGATAGCGATTCCTCGCACCGAATAAATTGTCTGCGAGGACAACGGGTGCCAGCATAAAAATACGAGGGCAGGTAACAGAGTATATCGTACCATAAAATCAGGCGCGTTGCGTTCCTTTCATCTGTTTCCACAAAATCTACCTGCCCCCACTGAAATAGTCAAGTAATTATGGGGAAAAAAGAATGCCCTGCTGAGCAACCGCCATGTTTCTGAAACGACCGCTCTCAAATCGCCCAGCAAACATTAACAGCATCTCACGCAGAACACTCTCTTTCCCTTCTCACCGTGTGCCCAGGTAACTGTGTACCTTGGACAGATAATGAAGTACAAGGACTGTGCCACGTAATGAAGCTTGAACGATGCACTAAAAGAGTCTTTTGAACGATATCAACGTGTGGGGAACAGGGGTGGAAATGAGGGGAAGCGTGTTTTCCACGCCTTAGGAGCGGTACAAAATAGTCATGGAGTCGAATCGGGCGATGAGTTTTCAGATCGGGGCAGTACAGAGTCTGCGGCCTGTTTGACTTTCTTCAGAAGTTTGGGCGACTCTTTGGCAATATACGTATTCACTTGCTCTACGCTTTTATTGACCGGCGCAACGATCTCACGCAACCGTTTGTTTTCACCGAAAAAGTAGAGAATGATTCCCAGAGCGAGAATGATAATACAGAGCGCAAACACGAGTTTCAGCAACCGTTTCACAATCGAGACAACCAAACCGGCTACGAGAACGAGAATGGCGAGAAGATAGAGGGGATTGTTCAACATGTAATCCACAAAGTTCTGCAAGTCTCGATTCTTTCCTCAAGTGAAACGGCATTGATGCATCAATCACTTCAAGATATTGATTTTCGCATAAATCCGTGGTAATTGATCTGGAAAATATCTGCCCAACGAAATCTCTTCCGGCTCAAATTCCAGCTTGTTCCGAAAGTTGGCAGGATAAATGCAGTGCATACGGAGAAGGGTCCCCCGGACCTTCCGTCAACGCAGTACAGCAGTCAGCAAATCAGACGGGGAAAAAAGGCGGTCGAACAACCGCCTTTCCTTTTTCCCTCCCACCTCGAATTAATGCCGCTCGAATTTGCTCGCATGGCACCCGTAACGTATTTTATGGTGTTATCAACCACGGAAATATTTTTCGTGGTATTGAATAACGTCCAGCATCTAATACCTCGGACCTTATCTTTCCATTGACTGTACCTTCTTTCCACCGGGACCAGACTATGATTCGTTTTGCTCCTTCCTTTGTATTCGCATGGATTCTTCTCTGCGTGGGATCAACCAGCTACGCGCAAACTTGGACCTGGCAAAACCCGTTGCCACACGGGAATGCCAACATGAGTGTTCAACGCCCGGAACGCGATCACATTATAATTGTTGGAGAGTTCGGTATCATCATCCGCAGCACGGATGGCGGGTTGACATGGAGCATGTGCCAGAGCAACACGGACAAGACTTTTCATGATCAATCGTTCGTGGATGCGAAGTACGGCTGGGCATGCGGCAATGACGGCATCATTTCCCATACCACCGATGGCGGGTTGACATGGCACCGACAAAATTCGGGAGTCAACAAACGCGTCTATGCCATCAATTTCTTCAACCGGAATGTCGGTTGGGCGGTCGGAGTTGGTGGAACGGTACTCCATACTACCGATGGAGGCCAGACCTGGATCAACAAGTCCATTCCCAACCGCGACTTTCTGCGTTCCATTTATTTCGACGATGACAAACGGGGCTGGATAATGGGATGGAACGGCCTGATCCTCGAGACGACCAACGGAGGGGATTCCTGGATACGTATCGGGATGGACATTCCGGGCAGCCCGGAATACATCTACTACGTTGATGAAAACATCCGTTTTATCTGCGGTCAGAACGGCCTGCTTTTGAAGACGACCGACCGCGGCGAAACGTGGAAGAATATCGAAACAAGGACTATTGCTACGTTTATTTCCATGTTCTTCGTGGACACTCGCACCGGCTGGGTCGTGGGCAAAGGCGGGGTGATCCTGAAAACAACGGATGGGGGAGAGAAATGGTATCGTGTCAACTCCGGCACGACGGAAGACCTCATGGATATTTCTTTTGAAGGTTCCACCGGCGTGGCCCTCGGTGTCGGCGGTACGATCATCCGTTCCACCGACCTGGGTGAAACATGGACGTCAGTAATCAAAGGAACCACGGAAACCCTCTACAACACGATCTTCATTGACACGACTACAGGGTGGGTAGTATCCCGACGAGGTGATATCCTCAACACACGGGATGGAGGAAACTCCTGGACAACCAGCCATGTCGATCAAAACTCCACCATTTATTCGATCGCTGTATCGGATCAAAAGAATATCTGGGCAGCTGGCGATCTCGGGTACATCGTTCGCTCACGGGATGGTGGGGTCACTTGGACGGCGCAATTAACCGGAAAAAACTGGCAGTGGAATTCCATCGATTTCGCGGACGATAAAACAGGTGGCGTTGTCGGGGAAGGTGGCCATGTCGGTT